>DASYGC010000172.1:0-2083 GCA_036000225.1 Ktedonobacterales bacterium
GAAGCGATGGCGGAATACGTCAATCGCCAGGTGCGCGCCGACCTGGGCCTGCCGCCCGAGGGCGAACAGGGCCGTCGCTACAGTTGGGGCTATGCGGCGATTCCCGATCTCGCAGACCACGAGCGCGTGTTCCGGTTGCTCGGCGTGCGCGACGCCATCGGCGTCGAGCTGACGGAGGGCTTCCAGCTGGTTCCCGAGCAGAGCACGGCGGCCATCGTGGTACACCACCCACGCGCGGTCTACTTCGCGGTACGCGCCTAGCGCGGCTGGCACCGCGCAACCGACGGCCTGGAGGGCTGGCGCGGTTTCGCCCTGGCGGCACGACCGCCGCAACCGCCGACACAAACGCCAGTTGCGGCGGTCGTGCTATAATCAAAACTACCCGCGGGGCGCGCCTGCGCCTACCCCGAGAGCAGCTGTTATGCTTCGTCCGCAGGTCAGTGGGCATGTACCAGGAGACACAGTATGCCGTATGATGTGACCCTTATCCCGGGCGACGGGACCGGCCCTGAGATCACCGAGGCCACCCGGCGCGTCCTGGAAGCGACGGGGGTCGAATTTCGTTGGCACGTACACCAGGCGGGATTGGATGTCCTGGAGAAGTACGGCACGGTCCTCCCCGACGAGGTGATTCAGAGCGTCAAGCAGACCAAGGTCGGCCTCAAAGGCCCCATCACGACGCCGGTTGGCAAGGGATTCCGCAGCGCCAACGTGGCGCTGCGCAAGCAGCTCGATCTGTACGCCAACCTACGTCCGGCCAAGACGTACACGGGCCTACGGTCGCGCTACGATCACGTCGATCTGATCATCGTGCGCGAAAATACGGAAGATCTCTACGCCGGCATCGAATATCAACGTGGCTCGGCGGACCTGGATGAGCTGATCGACTTCATCGGTCGCACCACGGGGCAGAAATTGTCCAAAGAGGCCGCCATCAGCATCAAGTATATCTCCGTGCCGGCCAGTCGCCGCATCGTGAAGTTTGCCTTCGAGTATGCCCGCGCCAACGGGCGGCGCAAGGTCACCGCGGTGCACAAGGCCAATATCATGAAGTTCTCCGATGGCCTCTTCCTCTCGGTGGCGCAGGAAGTCTCCAAGGAGTACTCCGATATTCAGTTCGAGGACCGCATCGTCGACAACATGTGTATGCAACTGGTGCAGAAGCCCGAGTTGTACGATGTGCTGGTGCTTCCCAATCTGTACGGGGATATCCTCTCGGACCTCTCCGCTGGGCTGATCGGCGGCCTGGGAGTCGCGCCGGGCGCGAACATCGGCGCCGAGTACGCCGTCTTCGAGCCAGTGCATGGGAGCGCGCCCAAGTATGCCGGACAGAATCGCGTCAATCCGATGGCGATGATGTTTTCGGGTGTGCTGATGCTGCGCCATCTGGGCGAGCGTGAGGCCGCCAGCCGGCTGGAGACGGCGATGGCCGCGGTCATCGCCGAGGGCAAGCACGTCACCTATGACCTCAAACCGCGACCCGACGATCCGACGGCGGTGGGCACGTCCCAGGTCGCCGACGCGATCATCGCCAGGCTGCGTTAGCAAGCGCCGCTACGGTTGATACTGATCTGACGATGCCAGGCGCTGTGCAAGTGCCTGGCATCCGTTCCCGATACAAGGATGCCGCCATGGCCGCCATTCTCAAAACGCGCCAGGATATCACGCGGCTGCGCGAGGCTGGGAGGATCGTCGCCCAGACCTATGAAATGCTGACGCCGCATGTCAAGCCGGGTGTGACCACCGCTGAGCTGGATCGCCTGGCCGAAGACTTCATCAAGAGCAAGGGCGCGATCCCCCTGTATAAGGGGTATGGCGCCCGGCCCGCGCGCCGCGGCCAGCCGGCGGTGCCGCCCTTTCCCGCCACGATCTGCTCGGCGGTGAATGATGTCATCTGCCATGGGATTCCCAGTTCCCGTGAGCATCTGGCCGATGGCGACATCATCGGCGTCGACATCGGCGTGCTGTATCGCGGCTGGTGTGGCGACGCCTGCCAGACGATCGCCGTCGGCACGCTCAAACCCGAGACCCAGCGCCTGGTGGATGTCACGTATCGCTGTCTAGAGTTGGGGATCGAGCAGGC
>DASYGC010000173.1:0-8544 GCA_036000225.1 Ktedonobacterales bacterium
CGCATAGTGACCCCGGTACGCGTCGGGCAGCAGCGCGGCGATGCGCCGCGCCATGTCGTCGGCCACAAACTGATAGGTCTGCTTGGCGGGCAGGCCCACCGGCACCTCGGGTTGATAGGCCGTGCCAAACGTGACAGTCACCCGCGGACGCCGCCAGAAGCGCCAGCCACGCCGCGCCGACCACACCTGCTGGGTGCCGGTCACCCCCACCGGCAACACGCATGCCCGCGTGTGCAGCGCCAGAAAGGCGGCGCCGGTCTTCACCGGCAACATCTCGGGCGGTAGTGGCACTTTCGGATAGGTGCCCTCGGGCATCAGCATGATGCACTGCCCCTCGGCCAGCACCGCCGCCAGGGTGCGCATCGCCACGCGATCGGACTCGCCGCGCCGCACCGGAACGATGCGGCACCAGCGCGCGAGCCAGCCCAGCACTGGCCAGCGGAAGATCTCCACTTTGGCCAGAATGCGTATGGGCCGCCGCACATGGCACGCGATGACCAGCGGATCGACCAGGCCAAGGTGGTTGGAGACGATGATCAGCGCGCCAGTCTGGGGGCAGCGCTCGGCTCCCACCACCCGCAGACGCATCTGCGCGGGCAACAACACCCAGCGGATGACCGCTCGCGCGAAGCGATAGACGACCACGCCCAGTCCTCACTTCCAACACCTGTCCCCGCATGCCGACCGCCGCATGCCGACCGCCGCATACCGACCGCCGCATAGTCGCATAGTCGCACATGCCAGAACCGGGCTGCTGGCGAGCATCGCGGCGCGACGGGAGAGCGCCGCAACGCAGGTGCCACCCAGGTATACGACTCTATGAGGCAGTGGGCAGTGTCCCGGCGTAGAACTGGGGAATGAAGGTCTCGACCGACGCCACGTACCAGGGATTGCAGATACCACAGGTGTCGGTCGTGCCTGGTCCCTCGTTGTAGGCGCTCAGCGTGATATCAAGCAGCGTCGAATCGCCAGCCGTGGCGCTGTATGGGCAGCTCCATGGCTGCGCGGCTGTGGCGGGCAGATCCGGGTACTCTGGGTGGTTCACATCGTTGAAGACCGCCGCGCACAGACTGTTGGCATTGGCACTGCCGTTGGCATTGGTCGTGTCGGGAAAATTCAGTCCCTTGCCCTGATAGTACCAGGCCATCGTGTACGGCGCCGGCTGTTGCGCGGTGCCACCCGTGCCACCGTCGTAGCGATAGAAGCAGCTCAGGTAGGCCAGATATTTCGCTCCCAGGCCCGCGTTGCCGTTCAGCGTGGTGGGGTCATAGCTGGTACCGGCCAGCCCACAATTGGGCTCGCTCACCCCATTGAGCCAGGGCCAGGTGTAGTACTGCACCTGCATCAGGCCGATACCGCCATCGCAGGAATACACATCCTCGTGCCACTTGCTCTCCTGCCAGGCCACCGCCAATAGCAGATTGCGAGGCAGATGATACTGATCGGCAGCCGCGTAGAGGGCCGAGCGGATCGCCGGCTGGCTCGGATTGTTGCCGATGTAGTAGGGACAGGGCGTGCACGCGCCGTTCGCCGCGGCCAGTGTCAAGGCGTGGCCCGCCGTGCCCGTGCTGGTTCCCGTCGCCGTTGCTCCGGCCGTGGCGGTTGCGGTACCACTCGCACCGCTAGTGGCGGTTGGAGTGGGTGGCATTGAGGTCGGCGTCGGGGGCACGGGCGTGGCGGTCGCGCAGAAGGTGACGGTCGGCGTCACGGGCGGCGCCGTGGGAACCGGTGGGGCGGGAGGTGTCGTCGGCACGGCCGTCACCACCGGCACGGCCGCATGGGTCGGCGCGGTCAATGGATGCGGCCTCGTGGTCGCCGTGTTCGCGATGGTGCTGGTTGCCGCCACCTTGAGCAGTCGTGCCACGGTGACCGTGGGCGTCGGGCGGTAGGTGAACGCGAGTACGCCGCCCGCCAGCGCCAGGAGCAACACGGCACACACGCTCGCGATCACCCGACGGCGCAGGCGTGTCAGCCGGATGGAGCGGAGCCCAGGGAGCCGCTGGAGCAGACGCGGCAAGTGTGCCAGCAGGCCGGCAAGCAGCGCGCGCATGGTTTCCTTCCTACAGCCATCTGTGCTACGATTTCCGCCAGTGAGACAGCCCCAGCGCGACCGCGCATGCCATGCCCACAACCGTGCTAGCGCTCCTCTGCACTACAACGAATGCCATGGTGGGGTGTAACGTGGCCGATGGTGCTCTGAGAGGAGAGGCGTAGCGTGGAGCGCGCACGGATGTGGATGCGGGATGGTCCGTGGGCCACCCTACGCCACCGGGACTATCGGTTGCTCTGGTTCGGGCAATTGGTCTCGGTGACGGGCTCGCAGATGCGTATCGTGGCAGTCGCCTGGCAGGTGTACCTCATCAGCCACAACGCACTGGACCTGGGGATCATCGGTTTGACCCAGGCCATAGCCTTGATCGCCTGCTCGCTGATCGCCGGGGTCGCCGCCGATGCGTTCGATCGCCGGCGCCTGCTGATGGTGGTGCAGGCGCTGCTGGCGTGTGGCTCGCTCGCGCTGGCGCTGACAACCTTCACCGGGACGGCCTCGCTACCACTGATCTATGCCGTCACGTTTCTCACGGCGGCCGTGAGCGCCTTTGACTATCCCGCCCGCCAGGCGCTGATCCCCGCGCTGGTACCCGCCGCGGAGATGCCCGATGCCCTCTCGCTCAACGCGCTGTTGTTCAACCTGGCCAGCATTGCGGGTCCGTCGCTGGGCGGCCTGGCGATCGCCACGATCGGCGTTGGCGGTGCCTACACCGTGGATGTCGTCTCGTATCTGGCGGTACTGCTGGCGCTGGTGGCCATGCGGCCGACGCTGCCGCCGGCCGAGAAGCGCGTGCGCCCCGATGTCAAGTCGCTGCTCGATGGCTTTGCCTATCTACGCGCCCACCCTGTACTACTGGGTCTGATGGCGCTCGACTTCTGTGCCATGTTCTTCGGGTCACCACAGGCGCTGCTGCCGATCTACGCCCGCGACATTCTGCACGTCGGCCCGCAGGGTCTGGGCGCGTTGGTCTCGGCCGGCGCGGTGGGTGCGGTGGTCGTCGTGATCTTCGCGGGCCGACTGCGCCACATTCGCCTGCAGGGCCGTGGTGTGCTGCTGGCCGTTGGCGCCTGGGCGCTGTGCATCATCGCGTTCGGTCTCACCAACGGTCCCCTGTGGCCGGGAGCGTTCTGGCATCGGTGGTCCTGGCAGGGGCCCTTCGCGCTGGCATTCATCTTGCTGGCTGGAGCGGGGGCATCCGATCTGGTGAGCATGGTGTTACGCAATACCATCGTCCAGCTCTCGACGCCGGACCACATTCGCGGGCGAGTTGGCGCGACCAACGCGATGTTCATCATCGGGGGTCCATCGCTGGGCCAATTCGAGTCTGGTGTGGTGGCTACGGCGCTGACGCCGCAACTTTCCGCGTTGACGGGAGGATTGGCCTGTTTGCTGGCCACCGGCATCATCGCACTGCTGGTACCGGACGTGCGTCGCTACCGCGCGCTCCCGCCACCAAGTAATGGGGGAGCGCCTCTGGGGGAACAGGATGCCCTAGTCGCGCCAGATGTGGGGCTGGCTCCGGTCGAATGATACAGTGTCTCCGCGGCCTGCGCAGGCTGGCTTCGTGGTGGAACGCCCCTAGAGCGCGGCGTCGCGGTTTCATCCGCCAGCTAACCTGATACCGAAAGTGTGACCCAGTTCATTGTCAGTCAAGCGCGGGCGTGATACGATAGCTGAATCGTTGAGGTGGACAGCAGGCGACACGTCACGCCGCGATGGGCCGTTTCCTGCTATGGGATGGAACTTTTTTGCTTGCTGGCCGTCTAAGGAATAGGTTACTAAACGCCGGGAGCTTCGTGGCACTGGCACTGGGATACCAGAAGGGTGACGGCAACTGGCCGGCTGGCAACCGCGAGTGGGCGCCAGATGGCGAGAGGAGACCACGATGGGCACGATGCTCAAAGTTGATACCACACCAATCGAACCGGTGCCGATATCCGTTCCAGCGGTCATACCTCCAGCCGCCGCGCCTGTCGGCGTCGAAACGCTGCCGATGGCACCACAGCCCGTGCGCCTGAAGCGGCATCACTGGGGGCGCGCCACCGCCCGGGTGCTCAAGATCTGCCTGCTCCTGTCGGAGATTCCCATCATCCTGGCGCTGATCGGCTACGCCGGCGTGCTCCACCTGCTGCCCGCCACGCCCCCCACCGCGCAACTCAGCGCCGCGGGACCTACCACGCATGCGGCGCCAGCCGTGTACTGCTGGTTCCGACCCGGCCACTCCGACTGCGTGGATCCCAGCGCACCCGCACCCAGCGCGCTGCCGGTCGTCGCCGTCGCGAAAAACAGCCCGCTCGCGCTGACCTTCAGCTATCCGCCGCCCACAGGCTGTGCCACCACGGCGCGGCTCGCCAGCGCGCCTGCCAGCGCGGGCACACCAGCGGGCGTATTGGCCGCCTCCGGCGCGCGCTCGCTGATGCTCGCGCGCTACAGCCTCGCGGTCGCCCTGACTCCGGGCCTCTATCGCGTTGATCTGGCGTGCCAGTGGAGTCCCTTATCGGCCTTGCGCTGGCTGCAAGGCTCTGGCACGGCCACCTATACCTTTGGACTCCGCGTGACCCCGCCCGCCACACCAACCAGGCCACCGACCAAGCCACCGGCCAAATGAGCGGGTGACGGGTGGTGGGCCAGTGCGTGTGGAATGTGTCCAGCGAGCAACGCGCGCCGATGGATGGAGGCAGCGGTGGCGGCGAACAGCCCGGATGTGGCGCTCGACGAGCGGGACCCGTTCCTCAGCCCGCGCCATGGCGGCACTGAACTCTATCTCATCCGACATGGCGATGCGCTACCCGACGCGGACGAGCTGAGCCCCGGCGACTACGACGCGCAGACGCTGAGCGAACTGGGACGCAAGCAGGCAAGAGCTCTGGCCGATCGCCTGCGGGACACACCGTTCGCCGCCCTCTACTCCAGCCCATTGCCGCGCGCGCACGCCACCGCCGCGCCACTGGCCGCCGCGCTGGGTCTGGAGGTGGTGGTGGTGCCCGATCTGCGCGAGATTTGGTTGGGTCAGGTGGGACCGGCGCTGCCCGACGGCGCCACGCCCCAGGAGGCCGCGGCGCACCTGCGCGATCGCCTGCGGCGGACTGCCCGGCGCGCGGCGACCACTGGCTCCTGGAACAGCATCGTCGGCAGCGAGCCAGCGGCTGATTTCCGCGCGCGGGTGACCGCGGCGCATGACCGCCTGGCCGCGCTGCATCCCGGGGCGCGCATCGCGTGCTTCGGGCATGGCGGCACCATCAACGTGTATGTCGCCGCAGTGCTGGGCCTGGAGCGCGACTTCTTCTTTCCCCTGGCCAACACCGCCATCTGTGTGGTGCGAGTGAAGGGCCAGCGGCGTATGCTGCTGGCCCTGAACGATGTCTGCCACCTGCGAGAAGCCGGCTTGCTCGAACTACCGCCGGCGTAGTCCGCTCAGGAGCGGTACCAGAAGCGATCCCAGAGCTCCCAGAAGTTGTCGCCGGTGGCCACCACCTTGCGCGGCCCGACCACCTCGACGCCCGGGCGCCCCTGAAACGCGGCGACGTGATCAGGCGCGGCCAGTTCCACGGTGAACGTGACGGGCGTGGTGGGCCGGTATGGCGCGGGCCAGTCGCGCGCGGTGAGCGCCTGGTGGACGCGGCTCTCGATCAGGTCGCAGGCATCCGCCGAGCAGAGCGTGCGCGCGGAGTAGCGCCCCAGCCCGATCTTGACGGGCGCGGTGACCACCTTTGGCCCCAGCAGCTCCGTCACTTCGTGGCAGGTGGCTTCATCACCAGCGACGAAGACGATGGGCGTATGCCACACGCCACAGATCGCCGCCTCGATGCCGCTCTCGCCGACCAACTGATCGTTGATCCAGGCGTTGTACCAGGCCTCGCTCGACACCGTGTGGCACATTACGCCAGCGGCAGTTCCCGCCATGGCGTGCGCACCGACCAGCAGCGCGGCGTCGCACCCGGCTTCGAGTGGCGCCACATAGCGGCACCAGGCGTGCCCGAGCACGTACGTGGCGCCGCGTTCGAGGTGCTCCGGCAGCAGACTCTTGAAGCTGTACGCCCCGCCCGCGCCGTGGCAATCGATCACGATGATGTCGTCGGCCCCCGCGTTCTTCGCGCCGCGTACCGCCGCATTGACCTCAGCGGTCATCAGGCGGCGCCCCTCCTCATACTGCGGCTCGCCGCCTTGCACCTGTTTCCAGGTCTCGATACCGGCGATGCCTTCCATATCCACCCAGATCACGACGCGCATATCCGCCTCCAGCACACGAGTCATTCAGCTCCACGTTGCGTCAACCGTTCGAGGATTTCGCCATCACCCAGGATGATCGGCGCGCCGTCATCGGGTTCGACCACGTACACCGGCACAGCTTCCATCGCCGCCGAGAGCACGTGTGTGGGCTTGCGCACAATGCCTTCGCGCGAGTGCTCTGCGCCGATCGCGCGATACCTGATACGATCTCCCTGGTTGAGCTGCCAGTGCATGTGCGGCCTCCTCGCGGTGTACTCGACATGCCGCACCGCACCGCACCGTAACACCCCGTGGGCATGCCGCGCAACCGAGGCAGTCCCGCGCGGTGCCAATGTAGGGCGCCACACAAACGAAGGAGCCCCCACGTTCCGCGGGAGCTCCTTCGTTGCTCTTGCGACCAGCGCTAGCTGCCGCTACTCAGCCAGCGCCAGCGCGGCCCAGTGCAGCGCGGCCGCGCCACCATCGTCGGCGGCGGCG
Organism: Ktedonobacterales bacterium; assembly: GCA_036000225.1. GTDB lineage: Bacteria > Chloroflexota > Ktedonobacteria > Ktedonobacterales > JADMIN01 > DASYGC01. The sequence continues at coordinate 6,758 of DASYGC010000173.1, forward strand.
TCCACCGCCATACGGACGCTAAGCAGCAAATCTTCATCCGGCTCGTCTTCCAGTCGCGCGGGATGCTCGTCGCCGTCATCGTCGTCGCCGTCATCCTCATCGCAGATGTACCACTCGCCACGGCGCTCCAGATCGGCCCCCGCCTTGGCGAAAGGCGCGAGCAGTTCCGTCGCCGCGTCCAGCGCATCGGCGATGCCCAGCCGGCCCGAACGATAGCGCAGCGCCACGTCCTCCACGCGTACCGCGCCAGCCTGCGGACGGGCGCGACGTTGCAGCGGCGGCAGAATGCGCGCCAGCCAGACGCCGTCGGCCACAGTCAGCCGCGGCAGAAAGACGGTGTCCTGGATGCGACGCTCACTCTCGCTGGCCGCGGTCCAGCTCGGTGTTGTTGGCCCATGACTATTTCGTGGCATATGTGTTCCCGCGGTGTGGTGACCGCGGTCGCCGGGACGTCTGCGTACGCTGCTCTCTTCGCCGCGTACCAATATTCCCGCGCGACTCCCAACCCCCCAGACGTCGCGGACCCTCCGGACGCGCCTCCCCCAGTGAGCCTGGCAGGTCTTGCGCTGCTCGACCATGCCCAACGCGGCTCGTGGTAGGCCAGCAGAGCGCCAGATTCAGCGCCAGCGGCGGCCATACGCGCCGCATGCTGCCAACGGCACATGCTACCACACCCAGGCATGTCGCGCCAGTGTCCGCCTGGCTGCCTGCGATTCTCCCCTGCCCCACTCATCCCCAAACAGCGCGCCACATGCGTTTAACCGTATAGCGGCATCGTGTAGACGCGTCCCCTCGCGGCAGAGTGCCATAATTACGTTCGCGAGGGGGTGCGGGTTGCGCGACCGCACGATCGAGCACAGTGAGTGCGTATATTCCGCGGAGAATGAGGTCGCGTGATGCTCAGGCGAGACGAGAACAAGGGAACCGGGCCGGACGCGGGCGCGTGTTGGATTGATGTCGCGCTGTCGCCCGCGCGGCTGCCGGGTGGCGCCGCGGCGCGGACGCGCACGGTCTATGTCGTGGTGGATGTCATTCGCGCGACGACCACGCTGTGCGTGCTGTTCGAGCGCGGCTGCCAGCAGGTATATGTGGCGGGCAGCGTCGCGGGCGCGCGCCAGGCGGGGGCACGCCTGGCCGTGAGACCACTGCCGCCCCTGCTGGCCGGAGAGATCGGCGGTGTCGCGCCGCCGGGATTCGACTACGGCAACTCCCCAGCGGAAATCGGTGCGCTGGACATGGCGGGACGTGTCGTCGTCTTCGCCACCACCAACGGCACGCGCGCGCTGCATGCCTGTCGCGGCGGAACGAGGGTGCTCGCCGGTGCGTTGCGCAATGCCAGCGCCGTGGCGCGCGCGGCGGTCACGCTGGCCAGCGCCATCCAGCCGCCCGCCGGGGAACCCACCGCTGGGCCGGGTGCGGCAATCGCCCAAGCCGCTAAGGCAGGCGCACCGACTGCCGATGCCACGCCCCCCGCCGAGGCGCCCGATGGCGACGACTACTCCGGACCTGGCATCACCATTGTCTGCTCGGGCCGCGATCAATGGCCCGCTTTCGACGATACGCTGTGCGCTGGCTATCTCGTCAGCCGCATCGAAGCCGAGGCCGCCGCGCGGAGGTTCCCCACCGCGCGGCGTGATGGCGCGCGCATTGCGGTGGCCACGGCGGAGACCGCCCAACAGGCTGGACTGCGCGCCGCGCTGGCCGCATCGGGCGCCGCAATCGCGATTGTGGAGTTGGGGCTGGAGGCCGACATCACCTGGTGCGCTGAAGTTGACACCTGTGCCTAC
>DASYGC010000174.1:0-3230 GCA_036000225.1 Ktedonobacterales bacterium
AAGAATGCGCCCAGCATCGTCTTCATCGACGAGATTGATGCGATCGCGCCCAAGCGCTCTGAGGTGTACGGGGAAGTCGAAAAGCGCGTCGTCGGCCAGTTGCTCACCTTGCTCGATGGTATGCGCACCCGTGGCCAAGTCATCGTCGTCGGCGCCACCAACCGCCCTGACGCGCTCGATCCCGCGCTGCGTCGCCCGGGTCGCTTTGACCGAGAGTTAGGTCTGCGCGCACCCGATCCCAAGGGACGCCTCTCGATCCTGCGCATCCACAGCCGCGACATGCCACTGGCCGACGACGTGGATCTGGCGGAATTGGCGCGTATCACACCGGGATTCGTGGGCGCCGATCTTTCCGCGCTTTGCCGCGAGTCGGCGATGTCGGCACTACGGCGCACCTTTCCGCGTGCCGCGCTGAGCAGTGGCAGCATTCCCACCGAGCAATTGCTTGGCCTGACCGTCACGATGGATGACTTTCTGGATGCGCTGCGAGGGATCGAACCATCCGCCGCGCGTGAGGTCTCCGTCGAGACCACGACCACCGCCTGGGAAGATATCGGCGGCCTGGAGCCCATCAAGCGCACGCTTGTCGAGTCCATCGAGTGGCCCTTGCGCTATCCCGACTTGTACATCGCCATGGACCTGGAACCGACCCGTGGTGTCCTGCTCAGCGGACCACCGGGCACCGGCAAGACCCTGATCGCGCGCGCGCTGGCCACCGCCTGCCAGGCGAACTTTATTTCAGTCAAGGGACCCGAGTTGCTCTCCAAGTGGGTCGGCGAATCCGAGCGTGGGGTGCGCGAGACCTTTCAGCGCGCGAAGCAGGTCGCCCCCTGTGTCCTCTTCCTGGACGAGTTGGATGCCCTCGCCCCCGCGCGTGGCAACCTGATGGATCCCGTGAGTGACCGTGTCATCGGCCAACTGCTGACCGAACTGGATGGTATCGAAGGACGGCGCGGTGTGATCGTCGTCGGCGCCACCAATCGCCCCGAACTGATCGATCCGGCGGTGCTGCGCTCGGGCCGCTTCGATCTCTCGCTGGAACTGCCATTGCCCGACCAGTCAGCGCGTCGCGCGATCTTCGCAGTGCATACGCGGCGGCGCATCCTGGCCTCCAGCCTCTCGCTCGATGCGCTGGCCAAGCGCACCAATGGCTTCAGCGGCGCTGACATCGAGGCCATCTGCCGCCGCGCGGCACAACTCGCGTTGGCGGAATGGCTACGTGCGCGTGGGGCTGGCAGCGACCGCTCCAGCCTCGCGCTCACGTCACCGGCTACCGAGAGCCGAGGCAGCGGATTGCGCATCGAACCGCGCCACTTCGACCGCGCCATCAAGGAGGCAACCGGGCAATAGTCCTTCCGAACTTCGCGTTCAGCGGCACGCCGAGACTCCATCGCGTGGTTGCCGTTATGCCAGCGGCTCGCGGATTTTGGCTGTTGCCTCGTCTAGCGCCGTGCGCTCGGTGGGCAACCGGATGGTTGGTCCGAAGCGCACGCCGAAGCCATCGCCAACGAATCACGGTGCTTTCTCACTCGCGAGCACCATGCTATACTGGGGCGGCACGCATCTTTGGCGTTGGCGGGGGGGAAGAGGAGCACGAGGCATGAGCGGCTCAGGCGGCGGATACTGGTGGTCGCATGGCACACGGCCAGCCCCGCGGCCGGGGGTGCGGTGCCTCCACTGGCTGACCTTGATCGCCGCCGCCATGTGTCTGGCGCTTGCCACCGGTGTACCTGGTGTCTCGATCGTGAGCGCCCACCCCGCCTCGCCGGCGCACCCGGGCGACAATGATGGCACGCTCACCATCATCAGGCCAGCGGTGAACCCAGCATCACATGTGCCCGAAGGTCCCGCTGGGGCGAATATTGTTGCGCAAATTCAGCATGCTGCCCCGAACACGACCTTTAGCCTGGGCTACACTCAAGAAGTTGGTGCGGACTGTGTGGCGAACGTTGTCCCGATACCCAATCCACCACCAATCACGACCAACGCACAGGGCGATAAGACCTTTGGTTTCACCTGGCCCGCACCTGCCACAACTGGCCGCTTCCTGCTTTGCGCCACAGCCAGCGGCGATACGGCGTCCAATCCACTGAAATCAACCACCCCCTACCTGGTTGATTCCACGGCTGCGCCCGCAATCACGGTAATGCTGGCGCCCAATCCCACCGCGACGGGAACGCCAGCCACTGGCTCAACGTACACCAACGGCGATCAGGCGATCGTCTCAGGCACAGACTTTTGGCCGGCGGGGGTCGCGATTGATGTCTATATCACCGATGTCCCCAAACCCCAGAATCCCGCCCAATTGGGTACGCAAGCCACCATTGTCAACCGGCAGATCGATCCCACCGACAGCAATGGCACATTCGCCGTGACCATAACGGTAAAGGTGCCTGCTGGTCAGACTGGTGTTTTCTATGTCGACGCGGTGTCGCGCGATGGCAGCACGGCCGATGGCTACCTGCCCGCCGACCTGGCCTCGCAGTCCATCACCGTAGTTTCGCCGGCGCCGACCCCCACGGTCTCTCCGACCGCTACCGCCGATCCCACCCCCGCCACCAAAACGACCACCACGCCTACCAGCACCGGGGACGGCGGCTCGGGCCATATTCTGGCCGCGGCGGGGCTGGGAACCTTAAGTGTGCTGCTCCTGGTGATTGGCTCCATGCTGCTGATCTCGGCAGGTCGCCGTCCTCAGCCAGGCGGCTAGGCAGAGGCTTCAAGCCAGCTCGTCACGCAAGCGGCTGAGTTCGTCGCGGGAGAGGATGTGGAACATGACCAGCAGGGTCTCCAGATCATAGTTGATGCCCGATCCACCCAACTCCTGCTTGATACGTCCCAATGCGGCGATCTGCTGTGGACTCACCAACCTCCGGCTGACGAGCAACGCGGCCAGCAATTGGTCGGGACTCAGGAATTTGAAGAGCAGTGCCAGTTCTCCCAGCTTGAAATCCATCTCGACGGTGGTGAGCATGCGCTGTATCCCTTGCAGCACCTCCAGCTTCCGTGGCGAGATCAGCGCGCCCTCCACCAGCACAGCGCCCAGCGCCCGCTCTTCCGGGCGGGTGAGACCTCCACTCACGACCGGCAGCTGCGTGGACGGCGGCGCGGTTGGCGCCGCAGTTGGCGCCGCGGCGGGCACCGGCGCTGTGGATCGCTCGAACGGGGCGTTCTCAGTGAGATCGCCGGCGCTCGATGTCTCGTCGTGGGGGGTCCGCGTATCATAGGTG
>DASYGC010000175.1:0-4391 GCA_036000225.1 Ktedonobacterales bacterium
AGTGCGGCATCGACCTCATCAAGCAGGCAGAACGGCGGTGGATTGGTCTCCAGGAGCGCGAAAAGGAGCGCAACTGAAACCATCGCTCGTTCGCCGCCCGAAAGCAAACTGAGGTCTTGCACCCGCTTCCCCGGAATCTGGACAAATACTTCGATACCGCCAACGCCAACCCCTTTAGCTGTGGACGCGTGAGCGGCTGTTTCCTGATCCTCATCGTCCATCGACTGGCGACGTGGGGCAGTGAGTTCCAGACGCGCGGCACCGCCTGAAAAGAGTGCGGTGAAATGGCGCTGAAAGCGGAGATTCACGGCGGCAAAGGTTTCCGCGAACTGGCGCCGCATGGTGGTGTCGAGCTCGACAATGATCGATCGCAGGTTAGCCGCGCCCTGCTCCATATCGCGAACTTGCGTCGTGAGAAACTCATGTCGTGTCCTGAGTTCTTCATAGGCCTGGGGCGCATCCGGATCGAAGCCGCCAAGTTGGCGCAACCGGTTGCGCAGACCCTCGATCTGGCGGCGCATCTTGGCGGCCTCATCCTGCTTGTGAGGGTCGGCCAGGGGCGCGTCGTTGCCACGTGGCAGTTGTGGTTCGTCAGAGCTCTCGGTGGTACGGTGGTCCGCTCCTTGGTCGAATCGTCTGACCACATCGTCGGCGTTGCTTTCCGGAGTCAGTTCGCCAAGTTCAATCAATTCCTCGCGAATCTGACCAACCAGCGCCTCCAGGGCATCACTGGCACGTTGGGCTTCGATCATCGTACGTCGGTAGTCTGTCTCGGCAGCGGCTAGTTGCTGTCTGGCTCCAGCCTGATCGCGGTCAAATTGTGCCAACATTCCTTCAGCATGGGCCAATGCGGCCTCCGTCTCGCCCATCGCGACCGTACTCTCGCGCAGCTGAGTGCGCAGTGCGCCGAGCGACTCTTGCTGATCGGCAGTGGTCTGGTCAATACCCGCTTGCTGATCACCGATCGTCTGGATGCGCGCCGCGCGGCGCTCGATCTGGAGCATCAGCTCGTTCAGTTGAGCCTGTGTTTGTTCGCCCTGCTGCAGGAGCGTCTTGACTTCCTGTCGCTGGACAGCGAGCATGGTGCGCTGCCGCGCAAGTTCCTCCTGTTGGTTACGGTTGCGCGCTACTAATTCGTCGACGAATTCCTGCACCGTACGGGCCGCATCGCTTGCGTCACGCTGCCTGGTTTCTTGCTCGCTAACTCGCACGGTAGTGGCTTCTATTTCCTGTTCGATGCCAGCCATTTCAGCGGTCAATTGTTCAGCTATGGCCTGACTCAGCCGCAAGTCACTTTGTGCCCGCTCCTCTTCGCGCTGCAGTGTTGCAACCTGACGCGCGAACTCCTGGGCACGCGTTTCGGCCCCACGGACGTCTTGTTCGTACGCGGCCAAGGCAAGCTGACGCTCTGACTGAAAGGAAATCGCGCGGGCCAGGTTCACCTGTAGGTCGCGGATTTCCCCGCTGAGATGCTCGATCGTTGCCGGCAATTCGCGCAGTTCGCGCTCGTGGACCAGCAGGGTGCTCGCGGGCGCATTGGGCCGACTTCCTGGAGCGTGTTCGACGATGGGCGTGGCGCCGCCGCGCAGCCAACCATCTCGGTGCAATAGTTCACCATGGAGTGTTACGACGGTGATCGTTGGCACTTGCTGCAGCCCACTTGCCGCGACCGCACCCATAGGCGCGACATCCGCGGATACATGGCGCGTGGTATCCAAAGCGTCCACGACGAACATATTACGGAGTAAGCGTTCGATCAGCGGTCGCAGTGTAGGTTGGGATGTCACAAACGCGGCCAATGGTTGCAGGCCATCTTGTACAGCGGCGGGAGCGGTGCGAGAAAGGTGTGCCGCGGGCTGCTCGATGACCCAAACGATGAGTGCGTAGCCCGCCTGTCGTTCGCGGAGCCACCGGCCACATGCGAAGGCATCGCTACTTGACGCGACGACCAGGGCCCGCAGGAACGGCCCAAGCGCAGCCTCAATCGCCGCCTCGTAACCGGCCGCTGGCTGGATGAGCCTGGCGAGTACATCCAGCACTGGCGGTCGTTCACTCTCAGTCGTTTGGAGAATCGCGCGCACCCCATCACCATATTCATCAAGGCCATCGTGCCAGCTCTGTAGCAGGCTCAAACGATCTGCGAGTGCACCGCGCTCGCGTTCAGCATCAGCGACCGCGGTGTGTAACCGGGCTGTCTCAAGTCGTAGGCCAGCTAGTTCGCGCTCCAAGGCTTCACGCCGCGCGACAAATCGCGCGACCTCGTTACGCGCGGCATCACTTGTCGTATGTGCGTTGGCTAACGCAAATTGGGCGGCATCGACCTGCCGCAGGACGGTATCCAGCGTCTGTTGGCGTGCGGCTAGGGTACGATTTCGCTCTCCAAGTTGCTTGTGCAGTCGTCCCAGCTCCGTCTGCGCGGCTCCCAGGCGTGCCTGTGCTTGGATGATATCGCGCTGGGCAGCGCGCAGGTGAGCCTCCTCGCGCTCTTGCTCTTGTCGCATGCCATGTTGCGCATGGTCGAGCGTATCGAGTTCCATGCCGATATGTTGCGTCAGCTTCTCGGCCGCACTGAGCCGATCTTCCACCGTCTTGAGACGTTCTTGCCCGGCCACGAGTGTTTCACCTTGGTGCCGTTGTTCTTCCTCAAGTTCACTAGCCTGCCGCGCAAGACTGAGCCGTCGCTCCTGTCCCACGGCGAGGTCGCGTTCCAGGGCCTGAATCCGTCCGCCAGTTTCGCCCCGCACCTTGCGCAACTGGTTCATGCGGAGTATCAGTTCCTCACGCTGCTGGCGGGTGTTCGCCGCACGTGCGACTTCCTCCTCGAGCGACCGCGTGATGTGCTGAATACGCAGGCTCTCGGCAGCCGCGTCAGACGCGGTGCGAGCCTGACTGGCGTGCAGGTCTTCCCATTGCCAGGCGAACCAGACCTGCGTTAGGCGTTTGAGTTCCTCTCGAGCCCCCGCGTAGTCCCGCGCGCGGCGGGCTTGTTCCGCCAACGGCGCCAGACGCGGCTCGATCTCGCCGAGAATATCACGCAGTCGTGCCAGATTTGTCTGTGTAAGTGCGAGCTTCTGCTCGGCATCGCCGCGCTGTGCCTGAAACTGTCGTATCCCAGCGGCATCCTCGAAGAGGCCGCGACGTTCTTCGGGCCGGGCGCTCAGCGCCTGGTCGACCAACCCTTGCCCGATCACAGTATATGAATCATGGCCAATGCGGGCCTGCGCGAGCAGAATCAGCAGATCGCGCAGGCGCACGCGTTGGCCACTGATGAGATATTCACTTTCCCCTGAACGAAAGCTCCGTCGTGCCGCGGTGACCTCAGTGTGTTCCGAAGGGAGCCAGCGAGCCTCATTGTCCAGCACAAGACCAACTTCGGCCATCTGCATTGCGGCACGACCCTGTCCGCCGACAAAGATGACGTCGTCACTCTTCTTGCCACGCAATTGGCGCATGCTCTGTTCGCCCAACACCCAGCGGATCGCATCTGCGAGATTTGACTTTCCAGAGCCATTTGGGCCCACGATCGCCGTAATGCCCGGGCTGAACTCCAGAATGGAGCGCGGAGCGAAACTCTTAAACCCTTGTAGCTCAAGGCGTTTGAGATACACCGCGATGTACCCTCCGCTCGCTGCTGCGTTTCCCACGGGCTGGGACGTGCGCTTCTCGTGGTGAATAGGGTTTCAGTCTACCATGGAGCGATGGGCATCACCAAGCTTGCGAGTCGATGTGGGTCAGGTGGGCTACGCCACAGGCGAAAGAACAGGTGGCCAGCGTATGGATGCGCCACAGCAATGACGCATGACTTGCGCCTTACCCGTCGCAGATCGGCGCGATGCTACCGCGATGCTACAATGTTTCCAGAAACGCAAGCGCCGATGAGGCTGTGCTGCTCTGAGGCTTGGCAATTGTGCACATTCCTTTGTGCGCATACCTTCGTTTGTTGTCGTGTCATATGAGTCGTGTCATACGAATAGAGTAGAGACTGAACTGAGGCGACGCATGAACGTTATTCTGTTCTCTAAGCCTGGTTGCCATCTGTGTGATGATGCGCGTGCGCTGCTCGACGACCTGGCCGCTGACACCGCGCTCAAATTCGATGAAGTCGATATCCGGGATGATCCTGGCCTGTTTGAACGCTATCGGTATCGTATTCCGGTGATCAACATCGATGGCTGTGATGCCCTGGAAGGCCGCATCGATCCACGCGTTTTCTCCACGACATTCCAACAGGCGCTTCGCTCAGGGTCATAATTGGAACAATTCCCATGGCTTACTGAGCCATGCCTGTCGTTCTGGCGTCGGCGCCAGGGTTGGCGCAGATAACGGTGCTATCTCTCCCCTTGTGTGTCAGCGCGGGCGTCGGTATTAGTAGTCCTTGGCTATAGGAAGGA
>DASYGC010000176.1:0-2286 GCA_036000225.1 Ktedonobacterales bacterium
GGTATGCCGCAGAGCAACAAGTAGTCGCGGGAATGCGCCGCGAACGTGTTGGCGGGATCGGCGATGAAGGTCAAGATGTCATTGAGCATCTGAACCTGCCTTCCCGAGTGCGAAGTGGGCGCGCTGCCAGGGAAGTCGTAAGGTCGCGAGACGCGCCATCCAGCGAGCAAGTCGCGACTGCAGGACAAGGAGCAGCAGGTCGGTGACTATCGCGAGCAGACTGACAAGGATGACGCCAGCAAAGATCTGGTCCTTGTAACTGAAGTTGAACCCCTGAAAGATCAAGTAGCCGAGGTCGTCCGTACCAACTTCGGGAGCCAGCGTCGCGATGCCGATCGTGGTGACCGCGGCCACGCGCACACCAGCGATGATGATCGGTAACGCGAGCGGCAGAATGACACGCAGTTGAAGCTGAACGCGATCCATGCCCATCGCCCGGCCTACCTCGACGAGCGCGGGATCAACCGCGCGAATGCCGGCCACAATGTTGCGGATGAGCACAATCTGGGAGTAGGCGACGAGCGGGACGATGATGGTAGCCAGGCTCAACCCCAGACCCGGGATGCCCACCAGGAAGGCGAGCACAGCCAGACTCGGGATCGTATAGATCACGCCCGCGGTGTTGACGACCGGCAGGTACAGAGGGCGATAGCGCGCAACCAGCAACGCGATAGGAAACGCGATCGCCAGGCCGATACCCATACTGATGAGCGTGACATAGATGTGCACCCAGAGCAAGTTGGGAATACTGGTTGGATCGGTCAGATCCCAGTTGTAGCCATTGAAGATATAGCTCAACCTGTCCCGTCTCCTCTCGCGCCCGCGTGCCTAGCCCCGCACCACGGAGGTATTCGTGGCTTGCGGTTCACTCGCTACACTCGGATCGGACCGCAGGCCACGATAGAGTGTGGAGAGCGTAATCTGACCGAGTGTCGCGTCGCCGTCGGCCACGGTGAGGGCGGGCGCGCCCGTCTGGAGTAACTGGAGCAGCGCCTGGAGCAGCGTCGCGTCTGACGCGATGCGCTCTGCCGCTTGCTCGGCCGCTGGCTGGATCGCGAGCGTCACGGGCAGATATTCAAGCTGGCGCAGGATGTTGTCGCCGCCCACCAGGCGGCGCACGAAGTCGTTCGCCGGCGCGCTCAAGAGTTCGATGGGGGTTCCGACCTGCGCCAGGTGTCCCTCGGAGAGCACGGCGATCTGATCGCCCAATTTGAGGGCCTCTTCGACGTCATGGGTGACAAACAGGATCGTCTTGCGCACACCGCGCTGCACCTGGAGCAGTTCGTCCTGCAGCCGCTCGCGGGTGATGGCGTCCAGCGCGCCGAAAGGCTCATCCATCAGGAGAATGGCGGGATCGGCCGCCAGGGCACGCGCCAGGCCCACGCGCTGTTGTTGGCCGCCGCTGAGCTGACGGGGATAGCGTTTGCGATACTCGCCAGGTTCCAGGCCAACGAGATTCAACAATTCGTCCACGCGGCCATCGGTGTCCTTAGCGGCCTGCCCCAGGATCGACGGTACGACGCGTACGTTGTCCTCGATGGTCAGATGCGGGAAGAGGCCAACCTGCTGGATGACATAGCCGATGCCACGACGCAACGTGATTGGATCGATCGCGGTGGTGGGCGTGCCCTCGATGAGCACCTGGCCTGAGGTGGGGTCGGCCAGACGATTGACCATGCGCAGCAGCGTCGTCTTGCCCGAGCCGGAGGTTCCCAGCAACATACAAATGGTGCCTTCGGCGACGGAGAAGCTCACGCCATCCACCGCTGGGAGCGTCGCGCCAGGAAACAGCTTGATCACATCCTTGAACTCAATTTTAGTCATCGAAGGTCTCCGTTCCCTGACCCTCCGGTAGCTTGCGTGAGCCGCCAGGTGGTGCCATGAGACTGTACCGTCCTCTTGCGTGGCGCGTCAAGGGTGCCACCGGGCCAACTGGAACGCATGACCCACCTAGCATGCTGGTTGGCGCATGCGCACGCTGCTATGGTCGCACGCTGCTGGCGCCCATGGTCCTGCCTCCCGCGTGGCGACAGGCACACCAGATCACGCGCTCGCACCGACTGGCCGGCGCGTCTGAGCCACCATGCTCAGCGTAGTGGGTTGGTCTGCTGGCGCGCCACGAGCGGTCCGCCGACGAGCACCAGAGCGGCTCCGAGCACGATGAGTATGGCCGCTGGAGCGGCGCCCCCCAGGGGCTGACGCTGCGATAGGCCGGTCAGCGCCGTCCATTCGGCATAGATCAATGCAATCGTAGCGGGCAGATACAACAATCTGATGAGCGTGCGG
>DASYGC010000177.1:0-5113 GCA_036000225.1 Ktedonobacterales bacterium
AGAGCACGCGCTGCGTGCTCTCCGGCCCAGCGGGTCTCGCCTTCCCAGCGCGGCCCACTACAGGTGATAGCGGAGAGTAATGATCCCCGGTGCAAAGTGGTTAGCTTTGGCGAGGTACTCCTGCTCGTTGCCCTGAATCATGAGCTTGTGAAGCACAATCACATCGCCTTCAGGCAGCGGTTCGGTAGGTTGGAGACAGAGCTCCATAATGGGTGTGTCGTGCTCGTACACACGCACCAGCCCACCGGCCCCTGGAATCCGGTACGTCCGCTCGCTATTGCTCGGGCTCTTCACTTCAAGATAGCCCGATTTCGTCAACTGCTCGTACTCATGCTCGGAGAGCAGGTCGCGCAACATCACGCGCGAACGCCCTTCAGCGGACAGATGCTCGGTGACGGTATGGCGCCACTGAAGGAGCCCTGGCACGGGAACGCGCGAGAGATAGTAGACGACGAGCAACAACGCCACGAGCCAGATGCCGATGAGGAGCAGTACCGACACCCATGGCATCACCGTCAGCCTCCCACGACACGCGGGACGATGACGATCTGCTCGGCTGTGCGATCGAAGTGATCGATACGCACAGGTGCCTGACCTGTGCTGACCTTAAAGGCGGTTGCACTCCGTGCGCGCTGCTCATTGAAGATCCGTTCGGCCTCGCGGATAGCCGCCACGGCCTCCGGGTCGCCTACCTCTACTTGCTCAATGTCCCACGTGACACGGTCATCGCCGCGGCGAGACATGACCCGAAGCATACCCATTTCGCATGTCCTCCTCGAACGCCTGGTCCACAGGTCTCAATCGGAACGCCATGGGGCAAAAAACAGCCTGCGGTCGTACTCCGCCTGCCGGGCCAGCCGGGTCGCGGTCGCCTCATGGTCCACCCTACTTGTTAGCAACTGCTGTGCCACGATCAGTGATGCGCGCCCCACGCTGGCCACGGGTCCCTCGGCCGCGCCGAGATGACCACCCGATCCGCCGCGGGCTCAGTCGAGTTGGTGGCGGCACGCGGTGCAAAAACGTTGACCCGCTGCGCAGAGCGTACCACAATTCGCGCAGATTACGCTGGCATCCGCCAGGGGCGCACCGCAGGCGGTGCAGAAGTGGTTGAGGGGCCGATTGGAGGTGGCACAGCGGGGGCAGATCGGGAAGGCATGGGCCATCGCCAGTACGCCGCTTGGCCGCGATCGAGGCGCGGGCGCCACCGACGGCTGCACTGGGGCATATCCGCTGGCATACAACGCGCCGCCGCAACGCGAGCAATACTGTTGCGAGGCGGAGTTGGCTTGCTGGCAGCGCGGGCATAGCACCGCTGGCGCCGACGGGGCTCCTGGGACGCCAAACCGCGGCGGCGTGTACTCGGCCGCCGCATAGCGGCGTGGGGCGATCGGCATCTGCGCGGCGACCGCTTGCTCGAAGGCCTGCGCCATGTCTGTCGCCGATTGAAAGCGGTCGGCAGGCTCTTTGGACAGCGCTTTCATGACCACCGATTGCACTGCCGGCGAGATATGATGATTGAACCGCATCGGAGCCGGCACGGGCTCATAAATGTGCGCATGCGCCAGCGCCGCGTAATTGTCGGCTTCAAAGGGCGTGCGCCCGGTCAGCATCTCATACACCAGGATGCCCAACGCATAGATGTCGGCCCGCGCGTCCACGGGGGCGCCGTGACACTGTTCGGGTGACATATATTCGGGGGTGCCAACTCCCGCGCCGCGTCGCGTCAGGCCGCTGCTCGCCGAGAGCATTTTGACGATGCCGAAATCACTCAGTACCGCGTGCCCTTCGTCGTCGATCAAGACATTGACCGGCTTGACATCGCGATGAATGATGCCGTGGTCATGCGCATAGGACAGCGCGCTGGCCACTTCATTGACGATGGGCACGATCACCCGCGGCGACATCGGCTGCCCCATCAAATCCTTGAGCGTCCCGTTGCGAATGTAGGCCATCACGATGAACAGGCGCCCTTGTTCCTCGCCGGCGTCATGGACGGTGACAATGTTCGGATGTGACAGCTTCCCCATCGCCCGCGCTTCCGCCTTGAACCGCTCGACGAAGTCCGCATCGGCGGAATATTGCACGGGGAGGACTTTGACGGCTACCTCGCGCTCGAGGTTCTGCTGATGGGCACGGTAGACACACGCCATGCCACCCTGTCCAAGAACAGCGCCGATGACACAATGGCCCAATGTTGTCCCGATGAGCTCGTCGCACACGGCGCTTTATGCCTCTCATCCCAGGCCAGCGGGCCCGGCGCACCGTCAGCACGCCCACAGGACCGTGTCATCGCACGATCGCTACGAGGTCCAACTGACTGCATTACGGCGTCTCGGTCGCGCAGGCCTTCCGAGTCGCCTCGCGTTCAGGGTGGCCAAGCGCCGCTGCGTACCGCGGCGCGCCAGATGCGCGCACTAATGGCGGATGAATGCGATAATGGTCTGCCCCAGACCGATTTCATCGCCTTCTTCGAGCACATGGTCATTGATCCGCTGGCCATTTACCGTGGTGCCATTGGCGCTGTTCTCGTCACGCACAAGATACTGCCCACTCGGGTCCCGGTAGACGATCGCATGGAGTCGGGAGACGGCAAGATCTTCAAGGTAGATATCGCTATCCCGGCTGCGCCCGATGGTCAGACGGTCACCACGAATTTCAAAAATACGACCTGGTTCTTTGCCTTGCCTGATGACCACCGCTCCCGCGGGCGACCCGTTACTGGAACGTTGCCGCGGATCCACCTCGGTGCCATAGGGGGCATTGGGCGATGCGACACCATAGCCAACTGGCGCACCGGATGGTGCTGGCTGCGCCCACCCATTGGGAGTCGCCGCGGGCGGGTTGCCCCAGTTCGGGCTGGTCGGCGCCGCTGGGCCGCCCCAGGCTTCGGCGTTGGGCATCGAACGCGCTGAAGGGATACCCCAGGCATTCTGTTCAGGTGCGGGCCCACCGGCCGCAACGCCCCAGGCATTCTGCGCGGGTGCGGCCGCGGGCGGCATGCCCCAATCCGGCGCTGGTGGTTCCGGCGCACCGGATGCGCCATTCCATGGCCCCGCCGCCATCATCGGTGGGGCGCCGGGGGCCCAGTTCCCATTCGAGGGCTGAGCGGTCCCAGCTTGTTGTGCTGGGCCCCAGCTTTGATTCTCCCATGGGCGCGCGCCCGCTGGGTTGGCGGGAGCCTCCCACGGCGCCTGGCCTTGACCGTTGGGTATGCCGGTGCCGGCCGGACCAGCATTCGCGCCGTTCCAATCGCGCCCGCTGTCGTTCCATGCCCCATTTCCCTGAGCCGGGGCCGACGCGCCTGAGCCATAGTTCGCCGCAGCGGGTGCTCCCCACGCTCCACCGGCCGGTTGCGGAGTCGGTGCCGCCGCTCCCCAGTTTGCCCCCGAGGTGCGCGCCTGGCCAGCAGATAGCGGTGGCTGCCCCCCATAGTTGGCGCCCACATCTTGTCTGGCACCAGTCGGCGACTGACGATTTGCCTGGCGGGCCCAGGGAGACGCCGAGGAATCATAGTCATCGCGGTCATCGCGCGGCTGGCCCATCGTGCGCTCGCGGGCGCCATACCCGATGCCGCCAGACACCTGCCGGGCGCCCCCAGAGCTGCGCAGCACCATCACAATGACCGCGATGATCGCCAGCACCACGACGACCGCGGCAACCGCCACAGCCAGAATGCCAATGGTGCTGGCCACCACGACCGCATAGCCCGTGAGAGCGGCAAGCTCGATACTCATGACTCTGTTCCCTTCCCTTCGAGGTGGTGCGGGCCTACTTCGAACTGCAGCTCCACATTGCCCAGACGGACCATATCGCCGTGGTGCAGTTCATGTTCCTGATGCGGCACGAGCGGCAGACCATTCACCCGTGTTCGATTATACGCGTTGAGATCTTCGATGAAGAACCGCCCGGCACGGCGCGTGAAGCGCGCGTGCCGGCGCGAAACAGTCTGCTGATGATCGATGGACAGCAAATCGATATCGGGCTTGAAGCCGCGCTGTGGGTCGCGCCGGCCGGCCACCAGATCAGGGGAGGGCAGCGCGAAGCGCAAGCCTTCGACAGGGGCCACCAGTACCGCGGTCGCCACCGCGATATCGTTGGCGGGTTCGTGGCTGGTGGTGCCAAGCACGAAGAGGTCGTCAAGGGCCTCCATGAACTCGAGCGGCGACTGAAAACGGTCACCCGGCTTCTTCGCCAGGGCACGCACCATAAAGACATCGTACTCAGGTGGGAGATCTGGGCGCAACGCGCACAACGAAGGAATCGGGCCATTGAGGTGTTGCATGACCACATCCCAGGCATGCTCGCCATCGAAGGGGACACGTCCAGCGAGTAGCTCGAAGAAGACGCAGGCCAGTGAATAGAGGTCGGCGCGTACATCGGCTCCCCGGCTGTTCTCAACCTGCTCGGGAGCGACATAGAACGGTGTGCCAACAAAGAATCCGGTGACGGTGATGTCGCGCGACTCATGGCTACGCGCCAGGCCGAAGTCGGTCAGCTTGACCACACCGTCGGCGGTGAGCAAGAGATTCTGTGGCTTCACGTCGCGGTGCACGACGCCGCGATCGGCGGCGGCGGCAACTCCACTGGTGGCCTGCTGCGTGACATCGAGCGCGCGCGCTGTCGCAAATGGTCCGCCAGTCAAGACCGCGTGCTTAAGGGTGTGGCCATCCACATAGTCCATGACGATGAAAAGGCTCCCGCGATCGTCACCGAAATCGACCGGACTCACCACGTGCGGGCCCGAAAGACGTGAAAGCAGCTCGAATTCGCGCTGAAAGCGCTCCACCAGCTCCTTTTCCGCGGCGGCTTGCCGGCTGAGCACCTTCACCGCATAGAGGCGGTTGGTTTCAAGGTCGCGGCCGACGTAGACAGTCGCCATGCTGCCGCTGCCGCGCTCGTCAATCAGTTTGTATCGGCTCTTCAGCACATGGCCCAGCATGCCATTTCCTCTTGGTTCGTTGCATCGAGCACGACGATGGCGCGCAAGACGGCGCATCTCCCCTTGTGGAACGAAGGGAGCTGGCAGGGGTAACAGCCCCCAGCGCGCAGCTTGCGCCCTATTATAGCCATGTTGCGGTGGCCCCCGCAACGGAGGTAGTGTGTTTGGCAGCGC
>DASYGC010000178.1:0-5698 GCA_036000225.1 Ktedonobacterales bacterium
CGAGGCCGATGTGCGGTTGCGCCTGGCTGCCCTCAAGCATGCCACGTGGGAGGCCGACGAGGTCCTCGATGAAATCGGCGTAGCGCCGCTGGGGGCCGCGCTGAGCATACTCGCGCAGGCCAACGCGGGCCAGGTGCGCCAACGTGGTGAGGTGGCGAGCCTCCGTGCCAGCGGTGGCGCCAGCCGTCTCGTCAATTCCTTCCGTCTCCACGTGAACGCGCGGCGGGCCATCATGCGCGCCATGCAGGTCCACGACCAGCACGTGCTCTCCCCGCACCTGGCCCAGATCCATCGCGGCGGCATCCAGCGCCTGATCGGCGGCGGCTGTCGTGACGTGGATCGCTGGCCAGAGACGCTGCCGATAGACATGTGCATCGAAGAGTTCGGCAACGCCGGCATCAACGATCAGGTGGATCGGGATGCCCGCCTTGCCCGCCGCCCGCAGCGCGAGGAAGAGCCCTTCGAGCAGGCCGGTGGCGACAATACTCTCGCCCAACCGGCCCGCCTTGCCCCCCAGACGCACCACGACGGCATCGGCCGCGGCAAACGCCTCATGCGCCACCGCCAGCGCGGCACGCTCGTCCGGCAAAAGCGCCCGCTCCGGGTCAAGCGCGCACTCGCTCAGAAAATCCAGGCGATAGGTTTGGTGCATCAGTGTTGAGGGCCACGCCGCATGCGCTCCTCGATGGCGGCGATGATGATCCGCAGATCGTAATCGAAGTCCATGTGGCGCACCGGACGGCTATTGAGCGCGGGAATCGCTCGCAATGAAGTTGGCAAGCTATCGGCAATGGGCGTGGACGCGCCATCCACGAGCAGCGGAATGACCAGCACCTCACTGGCCAGGCCCACCTCCACTTCCTGGCGCACGGGGTCCTCAGGGTTGTCGAGCCGCCGCGCGCCCTGGGCGTCGGTGATGTCGAGCCAGCGGGGACCAATCACCACCAGTTGCACGGCGCATTGCTCGATGGTCTGGCGAATGTGGGACATGAAATCGACGCCCAGTGGGATGTTTGAGACGTCAATGAAGATCGCTTCTTTACCGAAGTGATTTGCCAGTCGATCATAAATGCGTCCCGTCGTCGGGCCGCTGTCGTCACGCCGATAGGACAGAAAAATCTTGCTTCCCGTCTGGCGCGCGCCGCTGGCGGCGGGCGCACGCAGCGCCACACCAGGGATAGCATCGCGCGTGGCGACGGGAAAGCGAAACGCCGCGGTCGCGGTGGGCGCATCGGTGAGAAAGCGCAGCCGATGCTGCGCGGGCAGGGCCGCGGTCGCGCCCCAGAATTGTGGTTCCAGGAAGGCCAGCGTCGCATGGGCCGCGGCGGCCTCCGGCGGCGTGCGTGGGGTAACCACCTCCGCCCCGTGGGGGAGTTGCCCGTTCGCTTGAGCAGCCCGCAACTCCATGCTGTGCGACAGCTCGGGCACAAGCATCCTGGCGATCATGTGAGCCACCTGAGCATCAGGGCTGGCGACCTGCGTCACCAGCAGCAGCGGGTCGGTCAGACGGCGCAGGTAGTCGGCATACAGGCCGCCGACGACGGCGGCCTGTGGATCGGCGAGATCGCCCTGGTGTTGCAGGTGTTCCAACCCACGCGCGAGGCTCGCCGCCTGTTCGAAATTCGTCTGTTCCTCCGGCGCAAGGCGCGTGGGTTGCAAGTGCACGTTGATCGCGCAGGGCGCCGGCTGACGCATCAGGCTCTCGAAGAGCGTGAGCCAGGAGGACATGGGTGGCTGGAACGGATACACGACGTAGGCGTCGCCCATGCGCAGTGGCACCAGATCCTCACGCTGGCGGACCTCGGTGATATAGACGTGGCCGGGTGGATCGAGCAACGCCCGCAGGTCCCCATCCGTGGTGACCGGAACGAGCGCGATGCCCGCGCCGGCAAGCAACTGGGTAACCTCATGCCCCAGCGCCATGGCCAGCGGAGCGCCTTGCCCCGCCGGGGCGACCGCGCGCAGCACCAGCGCCATCTCGATCGTGCTCCGCTCGGGGCGGAACAAGAAGCGAATGGCGAACGCCTGTTCCTTCCAGCGCGCGAGCGCCCCGATAATGCCCGCCTGGTTGCCCAGTGCCCACCCCAGCAAGTCCCGCTCGGTCTGCCCCGTCGTGCCGCGCGACGAGACGAAATCGGGCAGGAATGGGATGCGATAGGCGCACCACACGCGCTCGACGGGGCCAGCCGGCGCGGCGGTGGTCTGGCGCAGCAGATACGGAGCAACCTGATCGGCCATGGCGCACCCCCACCTTCCTGTGACGCGACGGGCATCAGCGCCTGGTGGCTAGATGATGCGGCCGCGCCGACCAACACGATAGTTCTCCTTCGCGCGCAGGAGCTTCACATCGAGACCAGCCTTCTCGGCCGCATTCCGCAGGGCCTTATCAACCCCCAGCACCATCGCCTGCACATCGTGCGCCTCGAAAAGATCGATGTCTTTCACGAAGAACGCGAGCGGTTCACCGCGCAAGAGCCAACCAAGGGCCAGCGTCGTAAAGATCACCGATCCGGCGGAGAACAGGCCCGCGAGAAGGAAAGCGCCGACAAACCCGAGCAGGACGGCGTTGAGCGGAGCCTGGCCGCCATAGAGTCTGACGATGCCGCTCGCCGCCTGCCAGCCAGCAATCGCTCCAACCGCCAACGCGAGCAGCATGACCAGGCCGATCGCGAGTTCGTTCCAGACACGGCGTAGCCAGAGATCCCAGGCCAGATAGAGGTCGTTGCCCGTCGCCGTCACGTTAAGAGTGGCGACTGCGCCGGGCGTCGTCACGGTGAAGAGGTAGTCCCGCTGCTTGCCAACGATCTTGACGCCGAAGATGCGCATGAAGACCAACGGCAGCACCTTGACCGCGGGCGCGATGGACTTGAAGATGGTCACAATGGCCCCAAATGAAATCGGGATATCCTTGCCTTGCGCGAGCGTGCTGAGTCCGGTGACGCCGAAGCGCGCGCTCACGGACTGGACCGCGGGTTGGAAGTGGGTGGGCAGATCGCTCACGAGCGCCTGGATCAGCAGGGGTGCATGCTGCGCCATACCCTCCACGGTATCAGCCCAGCCATCAATGCGGTAGCCCAGTTGCGTATCGGTGATCGGCGGCGCGTGCAACCAGCCGGGAGTATTCGCCACGAACTGGGCGGGGCTGATGGTCGTGGGGTCCAATCCCGTGGGTTGGGTGATGTTCGGGAGGTAGTTTTGCGGGTATTGTGGTGGTTGGAAAACGGCCGGCATGGTGGCCACGCGCGGTCGCTCGAAACCTGAGTTCGCTCCCTGGGGCCAGCCTGGTTGAAGCGGCACGCTCGCGGGAGCTCCAGGCCAACCGGTTGGCGAGGGGTACAGCGGCACGCTGGCCGGTGAGCCATATAGCGGCACACTGGCTGGTGAGCCATACACCGGCACGCTGGCTGGTGAGCCATATAGCGGCGCGCCCACTGCCGGCGCGGTATAGGGGGCGTATACGGGCCCGGTGGGGGGCGGGGCAGGCGGCGGAGCGTAGGGGGCATAGGGTGTTGCGGGCGGTGTCATTGGCGCCTGCCCGGTGACTGGCGCATAGGGTGCTTGCCAGGTAGGTGCCTGCGTCGGCACGGACGGCGCGCCGGCGGATGCCGCGGCGTCATCCGCGGCGGACTGGGCGGCTCGGGAGATGGCTTCCTCGGTAGACGGATCACGTGGTTCCATGGGAGTCTCCGTGGTGGGTCCATGAGCGTCAGTGGCAAGCACAGACGCGGCCTGCGCCGCAACCGATATGGCCGGCGGCGTATTCGAGGCGGCTTGCTGATTGGTGGAGAATGCCGGTTGCGCGGGAGGGGCCGCGTGCCAGGATTGCGCCGGCGCGCTGGGCGGTGGCGGGACGGTCGGCGTGGGAGAATATGCCGGCGCGCTCCCCGGCAGTCCGGGCGCGAATGGCGCCGCCGCCTGTTGGGCCGCGCGCGCGCGCAGGGTGCGACGTTCGCGGCGCGCATCTCCTCCCGCCGGGATCGCCGCCACGATCGCCGCAAGCAAGAGCACCCCGACTGCCACGGACACGCTATAGGGCGGCAGAGGAAGGCCGCGCGTGAGGTGGGTGAGTTGGTTGGCATAGTAGAATCTGGCCAGGTTGTTCGGGTCAATCAGGCCAGCGGGTCCAACCCGCTGAACCACCCTCACGACATCGGGCACGATGGCGGCGATCGCCGCGAGAAGAATGACGACCCAGAGGAATTGGAACACGAGACGGAATCCGCGATACCACCCGGGTCGCGGATAGCGGGCATCGGGCGGAGTGGATGCCCGCGCGGCCTGCTGAAGGCCAGTTGACACTGCTTGCCTCCTATTCGGTGGGGATACTTGCCCTGCGGCTGAGCTTAGTATCCCACACAAACACTATCGAGGCAAGTGGTTGCGCTACTCCGAATGCGTGCGCCGAGTCTCAGCCACCAAACGCACAGATGCCGGCGAGGTTGCTCCACGTGGGTTGCAGGGTATAGACGTTGCCATGGTTCAGCGTCGTGGAGCCAGCACGCATTTCGCAGAGATCGGCGACCTCTATCTGATTGCCCTGGTCGTCGCTATACCAGCCATTGAGCAGCGGATCGCTGGCGGCCTCGATCTGTTCGTGTGCCAGGGTCTGGATCTGCAGGTCAGCGATAGAATCGCCGTTCGGGCCGGAGGTCGGACTGTCGTTGAGGCCGCCCACACATTCGGCGCTATCAATGATCTCCGCGTACACCACCGGCGTTGTCGCACCGGCCATATCGTTATGATATCCGCACGCGACATTATCGCCCGACGTTGGTCTCGGGAACGAGCAGAAGATCAAGCTGGCGGTGCTGCACCACTCGGCGCCATAGGCGGTAAACACAAAGAACACATGATCGACTCCGGCTGACCAGCGGTTGACCCGCATCGCATCGCTTACTTCGGTCTGAATGTCGCTATCGAGCAATGGCTGAGACTGGTCGGCGGGTACGCCATACCCCTGGGTATCGGTATACGTGCCCCCGAGCGTGACTTGATTCTGGATCGGGCCCTGCGCATCCCAGTACTGGCCGAGCACGCCATAGTACGCCGTGCCGCCGACATCCTGAATGTAGCGCTGCATCAGGGCTTCATAGGTTGCGGGATCGCCATTGCCATCGTAAACCGCATTCGCTGGCAACCAGAAGATCAGGTAGGCGGTCATCTGGTGGATGACTGGGCCGCCATGGGGTCTGACCCTGGCGCATCGCGTTTGGCAAATCTGAAAGCTCAAGCGGCCATTGCCGGTGTCTGGCACAACCCCATGCTGCGCGGTGAAGTCATTTCCGGCCACGCAGGTATAGCGGCCGATAGCCAGATCGCCCAGCGTATAGGTCCCCTGCGCGGTTGATTGCGTCGTGGCGCCTTGGAGCGATTGCCCGTAGCTGGGAGCCGGCACATCCGCGCTGACGCACTCGACGGTCACGTGCGCCGCTGGCTTCCCGCTCCCCGCAAAGGTGATGGCTCCCGCCAGTTGGGCGGTCCGTAGCGCCAGTAGCGGACATTCGATCGTCGCCGCCGAAGTGGTCGCGGCACAACTGGTCTGCGTCTCATAGCGGAAATTCAGCGTTACGCGCAATCCAGTGAACAACGAGAATGCATAAGAGATTGGCAGGTAGCGCGGTGGGGCGGACGCGGTGCAGTCATAGCGCGGCGCCAGGGGAACACGCAGGGTATAGCTGCCATCGGCGGCGGTATGCGC
>DASYGC010000179.1:0-5909 GCA_036000225.1 Ktedonobacterales bacterium
TACGAGACCGCGCGCGTAGCGAGCATTGGCGACTACGATGCGGCCTTCTGGCAACGGGTCGAAACATCGGAGATGCGCTGCGCCGATGCCGAACTGACTCAGCGCATGATCGCGCGCATCGTCGAGGGCAAGCGCCAGGGCGACACCTGCGGTGGCGTGCTCGAGGTGGTGGCGACCGGCGTTCCGGTGGGACTGGGCAGCTACAGCCAGTGGGATCGCCGCCTCTCCGGCCGTCTGGCCCAGGCGCTGATGAGCATTCCCTCGGCCAAAGGCGTTGAGCTTGGGGGGGGCTTCAGTCTGGCCGCGCTCCCTGGCTCGCGGGTGCACGATGTGCTGCGCCACGACAGCGCGGGCGGCTGGCACCACCTGACCAACCATGCGGGCGGCATCGAAGGCGGCATCACCAACGGCGAGACCGTGTGGGCGCGTGTAGCGGTCAAGCCGATCCCCACGCTGCCCCATCCGCTACCCTCAGCCGATATTCGCACCGGCGAGAATCTGGACGAGAGCCGCTACGAGCGCAGCGATGTCTGTGTGGTGCCCGCGGCCGGGGTGGTGGCCGAGGCGATGCTGGCCATCACGCTAGCCGATGCCTGGCTGGAGAAATTTGGCGGCGACAGTCTGGCCGAGACGCGCCGCAATTACGAGGGCTATTTGGCAGAGATTGCCAGCCGCGGAAGCACTAGCAAAATGTAATCCACAAGCGCTTAGTATGCGGGCAGTGAACGCAAACCCTGCGTCGTGCGGCGGTGGTCGACTTTGACACCGCGGCGCCTCGGATGCTAAGGTGATTTGGTTCATGGATGTGATGCTGGATAGGGGATGGTGGACCCGCATGGAAATCAATACCTCGATACGCCGGCTGATGTATGCCTTTGTCGCGCTGTTCTTGCTGCTCAGCCTGGTGATGGTCAACGTGCAGGTATTTCAAGCGCAGGCGTTGCAGGCCAGCACCTATAACGGGCGCAAGTGTCTGGCGTCGAATGAACCGCTACGGGGATCGATCTACGACCGCAACGGCATCAAGTTGGTCTGGTCGGTAGCTGACCCCTCCTCCCCCTGCGGCTACCGCCGCCAGTGGAATCCCGACGCCGTAAACGCTGGCCTGGCGCCGCTGATCGGCTATTTCAGCTATCGCTATGGTCCCTCGGGGATCGAACGCGTCTATGACGACATCCTCTCGGGCGTGGGCCAGGGCTCGACACTGCAGACCGTCACCAATCAGTTGCTGCACCAACAGGTGCACGGCTCCGATCTCTATCTGACGATCGACCTGAAGCTCCAGGAGCAAGTCAGCGCGCTCTACAACCAGGATGCCGAGACGGGCGGTCCCTGCCAGGCACCGGGCAGCAACCCAGCGGGCAGCATCACGGTCGAGAATCCGCAGACCGGCGAGGTCCTGGCGATGTACAGCAATCCCTCGTGGGACCCCAATCGCATCAACGACGACACCTATTGGAATCAGATCAGGAACGATCCCAGTTCGCCGCAGCTGAACCGGGCCGCTCAGGGCCTGTATGATCCTGGCTCGACCTTTAAGACCGTGACACTGACAGCGGGCCTTGATTCGGGTAAGTATCAACTGACCACGCCGTTCACACTGGATCAGGATCAGGATCAGAATCAGGACCAGGTGGGCGGAGATGGGGACGGGGACGCGGATCAGGACACGGCGCTGTATTACCTCGTGCCGGGAAGTACGGGTGGCGAACGGGTGACCTGGGTAGACTACTTCCCAAGTCCGGGCTCCAACGGCTGGGTCGGCATCCCGACCCCCAACGGTGCGATCTCGGTGCAAGACGGCTTCGCCTACAGCGATAACGTGATCTTCGCCAACATGGCCGTCGGCATGGGATCGGATACGTGGCTGAGCTACGTGCGCAAATTCGGGATTGCCACGCCGGGTACGGATGTCACGGCGGTGCCGTTCGACTCAACGCAATCGCAGAGCCGGGCCTTTACGCCTGGCGCCCAGCTCACGAACAATCTGCTCGCCGAGAGCGGCTTCGGCCAGGGCCAATTGCTGATCTCGCCATTGACCATGGCCGAGGTCACCAGCGCGGCGGCGGCAAATGGCAATCTGTACGCGCCGCACGTGCTCGCGAAGGTCGTGACCCCTGATGGCGCCGCCACCACGACGGGCAGCGCCCTGTTCAGCGGACAGCCGGTCATGCAGGCGGCCACCGCGGCCTCCATTCGCGCAGCCATGCGCGCCGTGGTGCAATACGGCACGGCAGCGGCCGGTCAATCGGTGCAACTCTCCGCCTCGCCGGCCATGGAAGGTGGCAAGACTGGCACGGGAGAAGGCGGCGCCGGAACCAATCCGCAGACCTGGTGGATCTCGATGGCGCCAGCCTCATCCGATGTGAATACGCTGGGGCAACTGGTCGTTGTCGTGATGAAAGAGCATAGCGGCGAGGGCGCGTGCCAGATCTTCGTCGGCGACGATGTCTATAAGTGCGCGGCCGCCGACCATGACTGGATGCCGCCCGCCGACCTGGGACCCTGCCCCGCGAAGCCATAATGAAGCCATAAGCCAATGGCCCACCGGTACCAGAGGTGAGCGGCTGACCCGCCCCTCTCCGTTGCAAGACAAAGGAGCTGCGAATGCGCGGGTGGCCGTGTCTCGTCCAGGACGCGTGGAACCCGCGAGCCGCCTGGCACGTGCCGCGCAACGAGACTGGTCAGGCATGCTATAGTATGTTGAAACACAACTGGACTCCGCGTGGAGTGGGGTGGCGTGCGTTCCTTATGCGCACGAGGAGGGGCTATGACAGGGCTGCTGGGACGGACCTTTGGGGGGTACGAGCTGGCCCACAAACTCGGAGGCGACGGCATCGCCGAGGTCTACCGTGCCCAGCCCATCCGTTCCTCCGGGCGTGAGATGGTTGTCAAGATCATCTACCCCGAGTTCGCCCGGCAGCCCGGCTTTACCGAGCGGTTCAACGAAGTCATCGCCGCCGCCAGCCGCTTGAACCATCCCCACATTCTCCCGCTGGTCAGCAGTGGCGAACAGAACGGCTACCTCTATCTGATCACTCCCTTCGTGGCGGGCGGGACGCTGCGCGATTGGCTGACGAGCGGCAAGCATCTGGGCGCGCATGATGTGGCGCCCTTCTTCCGCCAGGTGTGCGAGGCGGCGAGCTATGCCCACAGCCAGGGCGTCATCCATGGCAATATCAAACCCGCCAATATGTTCCTGCATGAGGGACGCCATTTGCTGCTGGGCGACTTTGGGCGCCTCTGGGATGTGCGGCAGATCGACATGTCGCATGCGGGATCGGGTATCGAAGCGGTTGAGTATCTGGCGCCGGAGGCGCTGGAGGGGACACCAGATCAGCGTAGCGACATCTACAGCCTGGGAGCTGTGCTGTTTGCCGGACTGACGGGACATCCGCCGTTCATAGGCAACACCCCATTCGAGATCTTCAACCAGCATGCGCGCGCGAGCATCCCGCGCCTGGCGGATGTGGGACCCCCGCTGGCGTCCGCTGTGTTGCCACTGGACGAGGTGATCGCCGGTGCCATGGCCAAAGCGCCTGAAGCGCGCTATCCCTCCGCGCTCAAGCTGGCTCAAGCGATTGAAACACGGCTGCGAACCGCTCCGGTGCGACCGGAGGCACTCCCGGCTGCCGGTGGACTGGCGACGCCGCTGGGGCCCGTCAGTTTCCCTGGCGTCGCGATGGCCGCCCATCCGGCGATGCCGCTGCCCAGCCACCCGTCGCCGCTGCCGGGCACGTTCAGAACCCCTGGAACATTTGGCGTGCCCGGCGGACCCGGCATCTTGCCTGGTCAGCCACCACTGGGCGGGCAGGTGGCGAATGGTGGCTTTCAGCCGCTGCCGCCAGCGCTGGAGGTCGAGCCGGAAATGGAACTCGGTCGGGCGGAAGGCGTGGGCCGTGCCCTGGGTGAGTTGGGCGAGCTCGCCAGGCCGTCCAGCGGCGGGCAGGCGGGAGTCGCGCGGTTCGCGGCCGGCACCAACTTTCCCGTGGACCTGCCAACTGGCCGTGTGCCGGCGCCCAGGATTCCCGGTGGGCCACAGGCGCCGATCAGTGTTCCGCCACGGCAGATCGGCATACCCCTACCAGCTAGCGGTGATCCCGCCGCGCAGCCGACCTTTCAGATGCCCGCGACCGCGGGCATGCCGCCGGGCAGTGGGCCACGATGGGCCCCCTTCGCCCCCGCGCCAGCCGGAGGCGCGCCGGCGTTGGCACGGGCTCCGACGATGCTGGCGGGCTTCGCCCCACCGCCAGCCTTCGGCGCTGGCGCACGGCCTGCCGAGTGGTTCGCGCCGGCGGGAGAATCCAGCCGGGCCACCCCCTCTGGCCAAGGTGCCGGCCCGCGCGTGGATGGCACTGCTGACGATTGGTTTGGCATCGAACGCGTCGGATTCGCGCCGCCGGTGGACCAGGCTGCCCACGTGGGAAGCGCGTTGGCAAGCGATCACCCGTTCTCGCCGACCCGCCTGGGCCTACCCCGTCTCTCGACCCCCGATCTCGGGCGTGTACCGCCCTCCTGGCGCGATACCGTGTCGGACCCATCCTCACCGAGTATGGCGTATGGCACCAGTTCCGCCGAGCGGGATGCGGCGGCCAGTTCGGGCCAGTGGACCGGCGAATCCGAGCGCTGGACCGAGAGCAATCAATGGGGCAGCGAACCCGGTTACTGGAGCGAGAGCGGGGATTGGGTCAGTGAGCCAGGCTACCGCCAGGAGACCGGCGAGTGGCGCGGCGGGTCGCGGCCGGGTGCGTCCACTGAGCACACGCGCTGGGCCGATTCACGCGCGGATAGTCAGACCTACGCGGCGTCCAGCGCCGCGTATTCGACACCGAGCGCCGCGTATTCGGCGTATGGGCCGGCCGCGACGGATCAGCATTGGGATCGTTCCAGCGCACCGCGCTCGGCGTCGACGGCTCGCGGGCGCGATGAGGACGAGCGTCACACGCCCCGTGGCCAACGCGCGGCGGAGCGCAGACGCGCCGACCCCTATGATGACGATGCCGCCTACGCTGACGATGCATCTGCCAGCGTGGAGTCGTTTGGCAACTCCTCCGCGTATATGCCGATGCCAGTCGCCGCGCGCGGCAACCGGCCACGCCGTCCTGCCGCCTCACAGGCACTCGAGCGCGCGCCATCGCGGCGTATCGCCCCGGTGTTGGTGCTGGTGGTGCTGTTGCTGCTGGCGGGTGGCACCGCCATCGTCGCGGCGCGTCCCGAACTCTGCCCGCAGAATCGCTGTATGGCGGCACACGCGGCGCTGGCGCGTGGGCTGGCGAAATTGGGCATCGGCGCTCATGCGTCAACTGCCCCCTCGCTGAGCGCGACGCCCGCGCATCTGACGCTCCAGGTCGCGCCCGGCAGTTCGGTCAGTGCCACGATGACAGTCGTCAACACCACGTCCATGCAGAACACCTGGACCGTCACGTCGTCGCTGGCATGGTTGGCGGTTACTCCCCCCACCGGTGCCATCGCGCCTGGCGCCAACGCACAGCTCACGCTGAAGGCCAGTCCCGCGGCGACGCTCGCGCCGCAAACCTACAACACCACACTCCAGATCACCAGCGGCGGCATGACACTCAGTGTGCCCGTCACCATCACGGTGGCGGCCACCAAGTAAGCGTGCCAGCGGCACGCGCGCGAGCCGGGTGAGGTAGGCATGCGATTTATAGCGAGCGTCGGTGAACGTAAAGCCACTGTTGACGTGACGGAACGTGGGCATGAACGGTCGGTCACCGTCGATGGTGTCACATTCGACGTGAACTGGCGCGCGGTGGGTGGGGCGACGCTGCGCGCCTTGCCAGGTGCGCCAGCTGGACACTACAGTTTGCTGGTCGGGGGCACCTCCTTCGAGGTCTATGTGCGCGCCATCGAAAACGACGGCGCGCGCCAGGGTGGCGTGCGCGCCATCG
>DASYGC010000180.1:0-3084 GCA_036000225.1 Ktedonobacterales bacterium
GTGGATCTGCTGCTGGCCCAGGTGCGCGGACGGCTGGAGGAGCAGGGCATCGCGCTGGAAATCGGCGAGGATGTCTGTGAGTTCCTGATGCGCGAAGGCTTCGACGAGGCGTTTGGCGCGCGGCCACTGCGCCGGGCGATCCAGACCCACGTGGACGACGCGCTGGCCGATGCGTTGCTGGCCAATGAGCTGCATAGCGGGCAGATCGCCCGCCTGAGTATGGCCGGCGGTGCGGTGAAGGTCACCGCCGCCGACCAGGTGGCTGAGCCGGCGGCGCTGGCGCCGCACGCCGCATAGCGATTGACTCCCGCTCTGGTGCGGGATGAGATCGGCAAAAACCCCGCTCCGTATGCTCGACGTACGGGGCGGGGCTTCTTTTGCCCGGATGGGTTGGCGTCTATGCGTCACCGATGACGATGCTGTCCGTGTAGAACGGCAGCCGCCAGTACACGCTGCCATCTCGTACATTCAGTGCGACAAGATAGTCCATGGTGTCGGTGCCGAATGGCACCGGAGTATGGAGAGAATGCGTGGTAGTGGAGAACTCGATCACCACACCGTCGGCGGTTCCCATTGGCTTGAGGGAATGGAATGTCTCATGATACCGCCAGACAGGCGACCCATTCGCGGCATTGGCTGCGTGCAGATCATCGCCCTGAACCAGTATGATTCGCGTGCCGGTGACGTCCGCCAGCACGTTGGTCCCGTAGTCAATGAACTGCCGCCACAATTCGGAGCCGTCCGAGTCGCGCAGCGCCACCACGGCGTCCTGGAGACGATGTTGTGAATCACGGGTACTCGTGGACATCAGAACGAACACGGCCCCGTTGAGTTCCGCTTCGGCCCCTCTGATTCCCGCCGATGGCAGCCAATCGGGAGTGCGATACGTCCACAGGACACGCCCGTCACTCTCGCGCACGCGGTCCAGAGTGCCCGACGCTACAATGGGCGCTGCTGGACTATAGTAGTCGTGCCTGACGTAGATCGTGCCGTCGAACACGTGTGGCTCGCAGCCGATTGTGTTGGTCGCGCCAGGCGCTCCGCCAGGCGCCCCAACAGGCACGCCGCCGAGATCGGTCGCGGGAGTCCGCCACATGAGCTGGCCATCGCTAAGGCGATAGGCGTCCAGATCGCCACTGCTAGAGCAGACAAACGCCATGTCGCCTTCAACCGCGAAGTCAGCCCGAGCCGCATCCACCGGGAACTCAGTGACCTGAGAGCCATCCGCAACACGCGCAACGAGCACAGAAAAGTGTGCCTCTTCCTGCTGGCCCCGCATCACGAATTCCTGGTCCAGCACCACGATATTGCTCCCGCTGAACGCGACCCACCATGAAGTGCCAGACAGGCGCAGATGCCAGGCTGGGTGGCCGTCGCTGGCACTCACGGCAACCAGCATGACATGCCCAAAATTGTTAGGTTGAAGAGTGAAGGCGAACACCAACCCAGACGAGTAGAAAGGGCCACCTATGCCCGACACAAAGCCATTTGGTTCAGCATAGGTCCACCTGAGCGAGCCGTCGCGCACGCGATAGGCCGCGAGATGACGACCATTCGCATCGAGTGTAATGAACGACAGACCGGCGTCCACTGGCGCTGGCGCAACCGCCGTCGGCCTGGCGCACGCGACCAGCGTGACGACGGCGGCGCAGCACAGGGCGAGGGCCCCCACACGCCCGCGAAACGTAGCCTGGGGCACGACACGAAAGAACCGCGCCCACATTCCCACGAGCCGCGGCCAACCGAGCGCACGATCCATAGCTCACATCCCTTCATGCGGCTGAGCGTCAAGCCAACCTCCTGGCGCAACCCGCTCACCAGTCAGCCTAAATGCGAGCATAGCGCAAGCGGCGTCATACTTCGCAGGGTCAAATGTCCCATTCTATTCATCTGTTGGTACAGGGCAGGGCATCACGCTACCGTAAGGATATAAGGATACGGTCGGCCGCGCGGCTCAAATCGGGGTGTGCTACAATCGTGGCAAGCTGATGAGCGCCTGCACGCTGTTACGGAGCACCCAGCCATGTCCCAAAACCATCACCATTTCACTCCCTGATCCGGACTACGTGGCCCTGCGGGCTGCCGCCGCGCGAGCCAACCAATCTCCCGAAGAGTTTGTGACTGCCACGATCAGAGAGCGATTCGGCGCGCACAGCCTCTCACCCATGCAGCCGCCATCGTCGGCACCGCGGCCAGTGGAAGACCCCGTGATTGCCATGATGCGCGCGCGGGCACCTGGTAGAGCCGAGTACCCTTCCTCGAGACCCAGCTCGCCTTGACCTCCCGGCACCAGGGAGCCCAGAAGAACGGCAACTGCTGGAGGAAATTGGTAGAGAGGCAAGCGATGCGCTCGATCGCATAGGCCTGCATGTGACCGATTTGGTGGAACGATAGCGAGCGCGCATGCTTCAACTCCCTCGTAGTGGCGCGCGGTCCTTCACCCGGTAGACGAACTTCAACCCGGACCACGTCGCGTCTATCGCGCACACCTTCACATCCACCAGCCCGTGCGCCAGTCCGATTGCGCGCACGATGTGCTCGTTCAGATCGGTGGCCAGGTGCGCCGCCGCCTTCGGCCATGAGACCCACAGCATGCCCGCGGGCACGAGCGCCGCTTTCAGGGTCGGGAAGCCGGCCTCCAGCTCGGTGCGTCGCAACCAGAAGCCCTGCGCGCACTCCAGCGGATACGCCGGCTGATCCAGCAACTCGACCGACGCCATCACCGTGCCCAGCGCGGTCAGATAGCCGGCGGGCGGATTGACGAAACACACCCGCATCCCCGGCTTGAGTCCCAACTTGGCGGCCAGCGGCCGCCCCGAGTAACCCGCGGTTGTCACTGCTGTATCTCCATTCACCCGTTAGCGCTGAGCAAGGATACCACCGCGAACGCCAGCAGAATGGCCCCTGAGAGCACATTCACTCCGCGCAGCAGTCGCGGCGTCACCCGCGCGCGCAGCAGGTTCACGCCGCTGCTCAGCACCATCCACCACAGCGCGGAGCCGCAAAAGACGCCCAACACCAGCAGCCCCGCCGCGGCATAGCTCGCGTGCGAGCCCGCTACGCCCAGCCCCGCGAAGACCGCCG
>DASYGC010000181.1:0-6515 GCA_036000225.1 Ktedonobacterales bacterium
CGAGGCGATTGGTTTCGGGGTGGCGATCACGGGCTCGACCAACCAGATCACCGACACGATCGCGAGCTTCGCGGAAGTCGGTGTCACGCGGGTGGAGATCTGGCCTTGGCCACACACGCTCGAGACGCTCGAACAGCTCGCGCCGGTGTTCGCCAACCTAACCTGAGTCGCGACGTGAATGCGAGACATGGCGCAGGCAGGTGTCAGCCAACCAGAAACACGATACTTTTGATACCAAGCATAAGGACTGAGCCAGGCAGCGGTGCCGGTGAACGTGGTAGATCTTTACCGGCTGCCGAAGACGCCGCCGTGGACGCGAGGAATGAAGCCGTCACCCAGGTGCGCGGCGCGTGCCCGCACGACTGCCCCGATACGTGCGCCACGATCACCGAGGTGCGGGACGGGCGGGCCGTGCGTTTCTATGCCGACGCGGCGCATCCCGTCACCGACGGCTGGCTCTGCGCCAAGGTGCGGCCCTATCTCGAACGCGTCTACTCCCCCGAGCGCCTGCTCTACCCCTTGCGGCGCACGGGACCCAAAGGTGGCGACCAGTGGGAGCGCATCACCTGGGAGGAAGCCATCGCGGCGATCGCGAGCCGCTGGCGCGGCATCCTGGCGGAGGACGGCGGCGCGGCCATCCTGCCGTATTCCTACAGCGGGACGCTGGGGCTGTTGCAGCTTGGCGTCTGCAATCAGCGGCTGTGGAATCGCATGGGGGCCAGTGGCTTGCGCCGTTCGATCTGCGGCGCGGCGGCCGAGACCGCGGTGACGGCCACGTTCGGCGCGCGGCTGGCGCCCGACCCCGCCGATGTGCTGGACAGCAAACTGGTGATCCTGTGGGGGCACAATCCCGCCAGTACGGGACCGCACTACCTGCCGCTGTTGCGCCAGGCGCAACGGCGCGGCGCCTACGTCGTGGTGATCGATCCGCGGCGCACGCTCACCGTGCGCTCGGCTGACGAGCACCTGCAGCCGCGGCCCGCGACCGATGGCGCGCTGGCCCTGGGACTGATGCACGTGCTGTTCCGCGAGGGGCTGGCCGACGAGGGCTGGCTGGCCGCGAACACGATTGGCTGGCGCGAGCTGCGCGAGCGCGCGGCGAGCTATCCGCCCGAACGCGTCGCGGACATCACCGGTCTCTCTGTTGAAGTCATCGAGGCGCTGGCGCGGCGCTACGGCACGACCAAGCCGGCGTTGCTGAAGTTCGCCGACGGCGTGCAGCGGCACGGCAACGGCGGTCAGACGGCGCGGGCGCTGTGCTGTCTGCCGGCGGTGGTCGGGCAGATCGGCGTGCGCGGTGGGGGGCTGGCCTATAGCACGGGTGACTACGTGCGCTGGGATATGGCGGCAATGGGACACGCAAGTGAGTGCCCGCCGACGCCGCGCGTCGTCAACATGAACCGGATCGGCGCCGCGCTGCTGGGCGAGGAGAGCGATCCGCCGATCCGCGCGCTCTATGTCTTCTGCGCCAACCCGGTGGCTTCCGCGCCCAACGCCAGCCTGACCATCGAGGGGCTGCGACGCGACGATCTCTTTACGGTTGTGCACGATCTCTTTTTGACGGACACCGCGCGCTACGCCGATATCGTGCTGCCGGCGACCAGCCAGTTGGAGCAGGTGGATCTGCATAAGGCCTACGGTCACCGCAATCTGCAATTCAACACGCCGGCGATCGCGCCACTGGGCGAGGCACGGAGTAACTGGGACGTGACACGGCTGCTGGCGGCGGCGCTGGGCTACGACGATCCCTGGCTGCTGCAGAGTGGCGAGGAGGTGCTGGCCGAGGTGCTGGACGCCTCGCGGGCGAGCAATCCGACGCTGGAGGGGATCACGCTGGAGCGGCTGCAAGTCGAGGGCACAGTGCCGCTGAATATCCCGCGCGAACGCGAGGTGCCCTTCGCGGACCGGCGCTTTACGACGCCTTCGGGCAAGGTGGAACTGCGCTGCGACGCGCTGGCGGCCGAGGGGATCGATCCGCTGCCGGACTACACGCCGCCCGCCGAATTCGCCCGCCTGGATGACGAGCGGCTGACACTGATCTCGGGCGCCGCGCACGAGTTCGTCAGCAGCAGCATGGCGAACCAGCCGTCGCTGCTGGTCAAGGCGGGCACGCCGTTCATCGAGATTGCGCCCGCCGATGCCGCCGCGCGTGGCATCGCACAAGGTGACGACGTGATCGTCGAGAGCGCGCGGGGCTGGTGCCAGTTGCGCGCGGTGGTGACTGACAACGTCTTGCCGGGGGTGTCGGTCGCGCCAAAGGGACGCTGGTCGCGGCTCGCGCCCGACGGCCGCAATGTCAACTGGACCACCTCGGATGCGCTGGCCGATCTCGCGGGACAGAGCACCTTCCATAGCAACCGCGTGACGGTGCGGCGGGCGGGCGCGACTGCTGATGGCACGAGTGCTGGTTGAACGCGGACAGAGCGGGGATGTCAATGAGCTTGATCGAGAGAGCCACGCTGTGCCTCGCAACGTGCTCGTTGGCACCGGCGAATCTTACCAAGTTCGCATGAGGGCTTGCGTATACCGACACCCGGAGCGCACACCCGTGCGCCACTACGGAGCACGGGGACGGGCTACCCGAAAGTGGCATCACTCCGCCCAGCGCGCCCGTTGCCGCCGCACGCCTTCTCGGATAGACCTTAGGCCGCCACCCGTGTTCGTGTTCGTGCCGGTTCGCATCGTGCTCATCGCTCGTCTCCAGCCGGTGGGCCACCGGAGGAAGGCAGCCGTCGTCTCCGCCCGTGGCCCATCCATCGTGGATGACGTCGCGCGGGCCGGAATGTTCCCGAGCGTTCGATGTATTTTCGTCGCGAGCGTGGATTCTCTGGCCCGCTGTGCCTGTCGAGGATCAGTGAATCCTGATGGGACAGTGGAGCAGCCGATCGCTGTTGACAGGTGGCGTGTAGAGCGGATATCATGTTCAGGATGCGCGCAGAGCGCAACGAGGGCGGTTGCTGGAACTGGCAGACAGGCCGGACTTAGGATCCGGTGGGGTAAAACCCATGAGAGTTCGAGTCTCTCACCGCCCACCCTCAGGGATTGGCCGCGCTGGGTGGCGCGGGCATACGCGAACGGCAAGGTGAGCGGCAGGTGGGCAGGGCGTACAATAATGACCGGTCACCAATGACCCGTACGCCCCTACGGGATTGGTGTAGTGTTGACGTGCCAGCCGACAAAGTGGGGTGGTGCGCTGGGGAAGCGAGATGACCACCGGGCGGATGCGGCGTGGGGCCGCGCGCAACGGTGGTTTTCCTCTCTCGCAGTCACTATTCGTATCAGTGAATAACGCATTTGGCGGGTTGACCGCGCATTGGGTGCTATAATGATGTGGGACAGCGAAAACGCTGTCCCGTCGTAGCGTCTCAGGCGCCGCGATTGGCGAGCGATGCGCAGAGTGATGTGCAGAGCGATGTGCGGTAGGCAGAGTATGCGGCGTATGAACCGATGCGTTGGAGGCCCTGGTGAAAGTCACTGTCGAGAAGCCATCTGAGTGCGAAGCGGTCATGAGCGCGGAGATCGAGTGGGACGAGCTCGAAAAGGCATCTGACCGCGCCTACCGCCGGCTCGTGCAAAAGTACAATATTCCTGGGTTCCGCAAGGGGCATGCCCCGCGTTCCGTGCTCGAGCGGACACTAGGCAAAGACAAGCTCTATCACGAGGGTCTCGAAACGTTGATGGATGAGGCCTATCGCGAGGCGATTCGCGCTCATGAGCTCGCGCCGCTGACCGATCCCGAGATTGACGCGCCGCCGCTGCAGATGAACGAGCCGTTCGCGTTCACCGCGCGCATTCCCATTCTCGCGCCGGTGCATCTGGGCGACTACAAAGCGGTGCAGGTGGAGAAACCCACCGTCGAAGTCAACGACGAGGACATCGACAAGGTCGTGCGCAATCTGCGTGAGGAACAGACCACCTGGGCGCCGGTGCCGCGCCCGGCGCAGGTGGGCGACCGGGTGACGGCGGACCTCAAGCTGATGGTAGGCGAGAAGACCATCAGCGATCTCAAGGACAATGAATTCGAGCTGGCCGACACCCGCGAGGGCATCTTCACCGGCATGGATGAGCACCTTATCGGCCTCTCCGAGGGCGACGAGAAGGCATTTACTACCACGATTCCCGAGGGTTACACCAATACCGACCTGGCCGGCCAGGAGGCGCACTACACCGTTGCCATCAAGGGGGTGAAGGTGCGTGAGATCCCCGAGATCGACGACGAGCTGGCCAAATCGTCGGGCGACTATGAGACGCTGGATGGGCTACGCGCGGCGATTCGCGAGGAACTGACCGACCGGCGCAAGAGCAACGCGCGGCGCGACTTCCGCGAGGCGGTGGTCAAAGCGGTGACCGATCAGGCGACGGTGGAGATCCACCCTGTGCTGATCAAGGGCGAGGCCAGCGATATGACCAGCGAGTTCAAGCGTCTGCTGGAACGCAACGGGCTGGATTTCAAGACCTATCTGACCTCGGTGAACAAGACCGAGGCGGAATACCAGCAAGAGATCGAGCCGGAGGCCCTCGCGAAGGTCAAGCGCGATCTGGTGATCGACGCGATTGCCGATGCCGAGGGCGTCCAGGTCAGCGAGGACGAGGTGCAGAACTGGGTCCAGTTCTACAACACCGTCAGCGGCGGCAAGCCGTTGCAGTTGAGCCAGCTGAGTGCGGGCCAGCGCGCGGCGGTGGCCTCGCGCATCCGCCGCGATAAGGTGACGGATCAGCTCGCCACGGCGGCGGGCTGGGTGGACGAACACTCCGAGCACGAAGATGACGAAGCGGGTGAGCACGCGGCATCCGAGCATCCCGTTGATGCCGCCGCGGGCGATGAAGAAGCCAATGCGGCCCACGCGGCGCGCGCCGCCGCGGCGCTGGACGGCGAAGCCGCAGCACCCGCTGACGCGCCCAACGAGAGCGCGGCGGTTAGTGACGTGGCCGCGACGCCGACTGACGAGGTGGCGCCGAGCGACGAGGTGGCTACGGCGCCCGATGCGGGCGCCTGAACGAGCGGGCGATCCACTGGCGCCGAGCTGGCGGCAGGTGATACCGCGGGACGAGTCCCGCGTTCTAACAGTCAAACCACTGATACCGAGCAACTCGTCAGTTTGCGCAAGCGAACAACGTGGCCGGCGAGCGGGTACAATGCAGCGGCGGGGACAACCCCGCGAGCGTACGCGATTTGGTGACGGCGCGGCCATCTCGGGTGTGGCCTCCTGGTATAGTGGACCCGGCGCGACGCGCGTTGGGCACGAGGGGATGGGAACAACGTGGCGAACACAAAGGGTACTCGCATGACCTACCGCTGCTCATTTTGCGGCAAGAGCCAGGACCAGGTGCAGCGGCTGATCGCCGGTCCCAGTGGCGTCTACATCTGCGATGAATGTATTGACCTCTGCCGCGAGATCATCGAGGAAGAGCAAACCAGCGCCAAGCCCCGCGTCGCCACCAGCAAGATGCCCACCCCCCGCAAGATCTATGACCAGTTGAACCAGTATGTCATCGGCCAGGACCGCGCCAAGAAGACCCTGTCGGTGGCGGTCTACAACCACTATAAGCGCATCAACTCCGGCATGCAGATTGACGATGTCGAGCTCGGCAAGAGCAACATCCTCATGATCGGCCCCACCGGCTGTGGCAAGACCCTGCTCGCCCAGACCCTCGCCAAAGTCCTCGATGTCCCCTTCTGCATCGCCGATGCCACCGCACTGACCGAGGCCGGCTATGTCGGCGAGGATGTCGAGAACATCCTGCTGCGCCTGATTCAGATGGCCGATTTCGATGTCGCCCGCGCCGAGCGCGGCATCGTCTATATTGACGAGATTGACAAAATCGCGCGCAAGGCCGATAACCCCTCCATCACGCGCGATGTCTCCGGCGAAGGCGTGCAGCAGGCCCTGCTCAAGATCATTGAAGGCACCATCGCCAACGTGCCGCCACAGGGCGGGCGCAAGCATCCCCACCAGGATTTCATTCAGATCAACACGCAGAACATCCTGTTCATCTGTGGCGGCGCCTTCGAGGGACTGGATAAGATCGTCGAGCAGCGCCTGGGCAGCCACAAACTGATGGGCTTCAAGGCCGCCGTCGAAGAGACCCTCGAGATGAGCAATTCCGCCCTGGCCCAGTTGATCCCCGACGATCTGCTCAAGTTCGGCCTGATCCCCGAGTTCGTCGGACGCCTGCCCATCTCCGTCTCCCTGGATAATCTGGACAAGCCCGCCCTCGTCCGCATTCTGACCGAGCCCAAGAACGCCGTCATCAAGCAGTATCAGAAACTGCTGCACCTCGACCGCGCCGAGCTCGTCTTCACCCCCGACGCCCTCGAAGCCGCCGCCGATTCCGCCCTCAAGCAGAAGACCGGCGCCCGCGGCCTGCGCACCATCGTCGAAGAAGTGCTGCTCGATGTGATGTTCGAGCTGCCCTCGCGCACCGATGTCAAGAAGGTGATCGTTGATGGCGACGCTATCACCCACCGCAAACCGCCGCAACTGGTCACCCGTGCCGAAGCCCGCACCGTCGAA
>DASYGC010000182.1:0-4482 GCA_036000225.1 Ktedonobacterales bacterium
ATCCAGCGTACATCACACCAGCCGAGCTCTTCGCGCGCTTTCACCTGCGCGACGAAGCGGAGGGTGGCGTGGTGGTGCCGCTGACCGCCGCGCGCCGCGCGCCGCGCACCGGTCGTGTGTCGCCCGCGCCACGTGGGCCAGAGGCGGTCAGTTCGCTGGCGCACTATCAGCCCTCCCCGGGCCGATGGGACACTGGCCTCGCGCGCCACGCCGCACTTGTGGACGCGATTCCGCAACGGCGCGACAGTGCGGCGCCCGATGGGGTGCGCGCCATGGTGCGGGTGGCGCTGCTGGCACTGGGCGGCATCGCGCTGGCCCACAGCATCGAGTCGCTGATGCGCCAGGTGCGCGGCGCGTAGGACAGCAGGCTCTACGGCGGGCGGCAGTTGATCCCTGATACGCCGCGGGCGCAAGCTGGGCCGGCGACAAGCGCGGGAGAAGGCGGGCGGCGAGCGCCAGTTGCATCCCTGGTCTGTGGGCGCTATACTGCTCGTGGGTGCGCGGGAGCGTTGGACCAGGGTGAGGAACAGGCGTATGACATGCGAGCAGTGCGGCGCGGACGCGGTGGACGCGGGCGTCTGCCGGAACTGCGGCTGGCGGGCGATATCCAGCCCATCTGGTCCATCCAGTCCGCTGGGGGATGGCGATGACGCGGCGCGCCTGGCGGAGACGCGCGAGGCCGATATTCCCGTGCGGCCCAGGCGGCCGGTGACGGCGCGCAACATTGGGCCGCCTACTCCCTATCCCGCCGCGCGGGGCAACGCGGCGCCGCCCACTCCGCGCCCCGCTCTGCGCACGGGGCCAGCGAATCCGTCGCGGCCCTATGGCGCTCCAGGGCCCTCCACCAATCGATTCTGCGGCACGTGCGGTGCGCAGATCGAGGCGGGGCAGATGTTTTGTGGCCAGTGCGGCGCCGCGGTCGCCAGCTTCGAGGGGTCGGCGGTGAATCTGCCTACCGCGACCAACCGCCCGCCATACTCCTCGCCCCGTTACCCGCAGGTGGACGACGAGGTCTGGTCGCCCGCCGACCGGGATGCGCCCACCGAGCAGTGGGAACCGGCGTACGGACGCGGTGCGATTTATCAGGCGCATGGCGCGTTGACACCGGCCCTGCCGGCGTCGGGTATGAGCCGTGAGGTGCGCCTCTTCCTGGGAATCCTCTGTGTTTTTGGCGCGCTGGTTAGTGGGGCTGGCGCCATTCTCCTGGCATTCGTAAAATAGACGGCGCGCGACTACGCGGTACCAGGCGCTAGACGTGAGTGGCTTGCGCGTGCCACACTGTATCTGGTCTACGAGCACATGCGGGCGTGCGATTTGCCACCGTGAACATTCGAACATCCCGCTGTCTGCCGCCGTGACGTCACGACGACCGGTGGGCGGCACGTCAGGGACTTACGAATGATGCGCCGGATCTGAAGGTGAGATAGGGCAGATGACACAGCAGACACGCCAGACGACGGGTGGTACCCGCGGCGAGGGTGGCCAGTCGATCACGAAGGGTGAATTCGAGGCGATTGCCGCGTTTCGTTACGCCATACGCAAGTTTCTACGATTTAGCGAGCAGGCCGCGCGCAAAGAGGGGATCACCCCGCAGCAGCACCAGTTGATGCTGGCACTCAAGGGATTCCCTGGCCGCGACATCGCCACCGTGACGGAACTGGCCGAACGCCTGCAGATGCGCCAGCACAGCATGGTGGGCTTGATCGATCGCACCGAGGGTCAGGGATTTGTGCGCCGCGAGCCTGGCACCGCCGACCGCCGCCATGTGTTCGTTCGCATCACCCCCGCGGGCGAAGCGATCCTGCAGCGGCTGGCGTTGCAGCATCGGTTCGAGTTGCATTCGATGCGCGACGCGCTACGTCTGCCGGTGTGAGACGGCGCCGCCGTCAACCATTACATCCGCGCATCGTGATACGGCAGGCGAGGCCGGCGCACTGGCTGAGGATACTCGCGGTAATAGCGTTTGCCCAGCACCCAGCCCAGCCGGCCCAGCCCGATGACCACCCCCACCGCCACGACCAGTGAAATGGCCAGCTTGGCCAGGGATGGCGCCGCCAGGATGGGGATCAGGGTGCCTCCCAGGAAGCCAGCCAGCACACAGGCCGCCATCAGACCGAGCAAACAACCAAGATAGCCGCCGTGGGTGGGCCAGTCGTAGCCCGGCGGTACCGCGCCCTCATGCGGATCACGCGCCGGCTCGAGGAACTCCTCCTCCGCATAGGGGTCAGGCGCTCGCGCGTCGAACTGAGCGGGGCCGTACGGATCAGTTATGGCGGGCATGGCGGCACCGTCAACTGCCGCCGCATAGGGATCAGCCATCGGCGCTGGCGCCGCCGCGACTTCCGCCCCGCCAGCGCCGCCCAGTTCATCTGGCGCGCCCGCATCTGTGGCGGCAGCGGGCGCGGGCGCACCGGATGGACCGGTCGCAGCGTCGTGCTGGGTATCACTGGTTGGTTCGAGTGGTGAATCTGCCAATGCGGCGTCCTTATTTGGATAGCTCAATGGGTAGCGCAACGGGCGGGCCAGCGGGCGCTCGCCGTCTGGTGGCGCGCAACCGCGCCGGGAGCCTGCGCCATATCCCCCCTGTGAGGTTGTAGCGCATCGCGGCGGTGCGCGCTAGAGGGTGCCAAATTGGCGGTCGCCGGCATCGCCCAGGCCAGGGCAGATGTAGCCACGCTCGTCCAGACGCTCGTCGACGGCGCCGAGGTAGATGGGCACGTCGGGGTGGGCCTCGCGCAGCTTGAGCACGCCATACGGCGCGCCGATCAGCCCGACATAGCGCAGGTGCGGCACACCGTAGCGCTTGAGGGTGGCCAGCGCGTCGATGGCCGAGCCACCCGTAGCCAACATGGGATCAACCGAGAAACACACCTGCAGGTTGACCGCCCGCGCCAGCTGGTTGTAATACTCGATCGGTTCCAGTGTGTGCTCGTCGCGCCGCAGCCCCAGATGCCAGACGGGGGCATCGGGCAGCACCTGGCGGAAACCGTCCGCCAGTCCCAGACCCGCGCGCAAGATCGGCACGATGCCCACGCCGCCCGCCAGTTGCGCGCCGCGCATCGGCTCCAGCGGCGTTTCGATGTTGATCGGCTGCAGCGCCAGGTCGGAGGTCGCCTCGTACGCCAGCAGCGTGCCCAGTTCGCGTACCAGGCGGTAGAATTCCGGCGGCTGCGTGCGCTTGTCGCGCAGCGCGGTTAACTTGTGGAGCACCACGGGATGGTGCGAGATGTGCACGTCGGGCAGGTTAAGCACCTGATCGCGGTTGGGCTGAGCGATGCCCAGCATCGGCAGTCCCCGGGATGCGCTTGACTGATTCACCATCGCGCGCGAACCTCCCTTGTTTGGGCGAGTAGGTGTAGGTCACCGATCTGGGGTCGAAGGCTATGGCCGTGGCCGTGCGCAGTGTCGCACATGCTCCTTATGCGGTCAAGCCGCCCACGAGGGCTCCATGGGGGCTGTCCGACCGCGGATCGCCGCCGTTGAGCCGCGCACCGTCAGGTGTTATACTCGGTGGGCCGGAGACTGGCGGGCGCGGTGCGTCACGGCGCGCGATCGTGCGCCCCACCCCCCTCGCCGCTGGGCGGGATGCGGCACTACGGATCAGTGGAAACGCGCCAGGACTGGCAGTCCTGGCAAGTCAGCGACAAGTGCGCGAGGCGGAGGGCCAGGGGATGGGTAGGGCGGGATGGAGACTGCCGGCGTCGCGCGGGGGACGGCTGGTCGCGCTCGGTTGCGTGCTGCTGGTGCTCATCTGTGGGTTCGCGGGCGTGTTCGGCGGACTGGCGATCACCCGGCCGATTGGTGGCTCCGCCACCCTGCTCTTCGCGGTGCGCCCCGGCGAGACTCCTGATGGCGTTGCCAGCCGTTTGCAACGCCAGGGACTCGTCAGCAATACGCTGCTGTTCTCGCTGCTGGCACGCGCCGACCGGGTCCCCTCGCCGGTGCCACCGGGCATCTACCGTCT
Source organism: Ktedonobacterales bacterium (assembly GCA_036000225.1). GTDB lineage: Bacteria > Chloroflexota > Ktedonobacteria > Ktedonobacterales > JADMIN01 > DASYGC01. Next base: position 3,965 of record DASYGC010000182.1, read on the forward strand.
GCGCTCGTCCATGGGGCTGGATGGCGTCGTGGCCAAGTTCGCCGCCGGTCACCCTGATGCGGTGCTGGTCACGATTGCGCCGGGACTGCGGGTCACGCAGTACGCCAGCGCGCTGGGCACGCAGCTGACCCAGGTGCGGGCGAGCGACTTCCTGCGACTGGTCACCACCGGTGAGGCGCCCGGCGTCGCGGCGCTGACGCAGCGCTTCTGGTTCGTCGCCCCCAGGGGAGCGCAGGTGCCCTACGCGCTGGAGGGCTACCTCATGCCGGGCACCTATCTGGTGGATACCAGCAGCACGGCCGCGGATGTGGTCGCGCAGATGCTCACTGGCCTGGGCGAGGCCCTCTGCCCTGGCCCCGATGCGCAGCATCTCGACGCCTACTGGCCCGATGCGGCGCGGTGCAAGGCGCATGCGGCCGTGGTGACCGCTGGAGGCCAGCCGGTGAGCATCTTCACGGCGATGGAGCAAGCTTTCGCGACCACCGACGACCGCGCGGCGCTCTACGACACCCTGACGC
>DASYGC010000183.1:0-3582 GCA_036000225.1 Ktedonobacterales bacterium
ATGCCGAATGACTCGGCGATGTCGTGCGCGAGCACGTGTCCATCGAGGGTCGCATATTGCCAGGTGGCACGCACCAGCGCCGCGGCGATCCAGTCGTGGGTTGCATCCGTGCCCGGCACGGACGACGCTAGGACGGTGCACAGCTGGCCACAGTTCTGGCCGGGAAAGCGACAGGGGATGGTCTGACCACGATCGAGATCGCAGGGTTCAGGGTAGCCGCCAACGGTGACGAGCTGGTAGGTCAGCGTCGCGCGCAGGGGCTGCGTGGCCAGCACCGGACCGGCGAATTGTCCTGGCGCATAGAAATAATAGTGCTCGCCAGGCTGAACCAATGCGCTGGAGCGCGTGGCGTCGAGCGCCCGCTGGATCGCCCTCGTGAGGTCGGCCCCTTTCGCCGCCAGCGCGGCGAGTGAGACATGTGTGGCGATGACCGTTCCGGCCAACACGAGGCCATCCGCCGCCAGGATTTGGGATGTGACCACCGCGCAGGTGTCGCCATGCGCAGGCGGTACCGACACCACGCACTGCAGGGCGGCGAATGGGAGCGGCCGCGAGCGCCATACGAGCGTGTGGCGCCCGCGCGAGAGTTGCAGGGGATGCGGATCGCCAGGGTAGGGCAGGCGGCTCAGCGCCCGGCCGTCCAGCGACACCGCGACACCCGGCGGATTCGGCAGCAGGTAGAAGAAGTCCGCGCCAGTCGCGAGAGTGGGCGTGGGCGCCGGACCGAGGTGCGTGAACAGCGCGGCGGCTTGCTGGCGCACACCTGGGAGGCTGGCCAGCACAATCGCGAGAGCCAATACCCCGGCCGCGAGGGTGAGTGCCACACGGCGGGTATGCTGGCGCACAGTGCGCTGGGTTGCCAAAAGAGACCGCGAGGGCGCCGCGGCTCCGCTGTTGGTTCGCGGGTGTAAATCGCTGACTTCGGCGCGAAAGTCGTCGCCGGACTCATATGGTGGTTGCTGGCTCATGTTCCCACCGCCCCCGCGCCACCGTTGCCGCACGGTCGTTGCGCCACGACGGACAGCGCCGCTGCACCGGCGGCATTTCAAGTGTGGCGCAACGAAACTGGCACGCTACTCTGCCGGCGAACTGCTCGCGCCCCCGGCGGCGTCGAGCGCCTCGACCTGGTCCCAGGCGTGATAGGAGCTGCGCACCAGTGGACCGCTCTGCACGTGACGGATGCCCAACTGCTTGCCCAGGCGGGCGTATTCGCGGAACTCGTCGGGGGTGACGTAGCGCTCGATGGGCAGGTGGTCGGGCGTGGGGCGCAGATACTGGCCGATGGTGACAATATCTACGTCGTGATCGCGCAGGTCGCGCAACAGCTCGAGGATCTCGTCGTGCATCTCGCCCAAGCCCAACATGAAACCCGATTTAGTCGGCTTCGCGGGGTTCATGCGTTTGGCCGCCTGTAACACCGCGAGGGAACGCTGATAGATGGCCTGCGGGCGCACGCGTCGGTACAGGCGCGGCACAGTCTCGACGTTGTGGTTGTATACGTCGGGTTTGGCATCCATGACCACTTGCAGCGCTTCCAGGCTGCCCTTGAAGTCAGGGGTCAGCACTTCGACGGTGCACTCAGGGTTCAGACGTCGAATCCAGCGGATGGTGGCGGCGAAGAGGGTGGCGCCGCCATCGCGCAGCTCGTCGCGATTGACCGAGGTGACGACGACGTGTTTGAGGCCCATCTGGGTGACCGCTTCACCCACCCGCCGTGGCTCTTCGAAGTCGAGCGTCATGGGTCGCCCGGTGGCCACGGCGCAGAAGTGGCAGCTACGCGTGCAGACGCTGCCCAGAATCATGAAGGTGGCGGTACGATGGCCCCAGCATTCGCCCAGGTTGGGACAGCGCGCCTCCTCACAGACCGTGTGCAGTTGTTTGCTACGCATCAGCTGTTTGAGGTCTTCATAGTTCTGGCCTGAGGGCAGACGCACGCGTAGCCAGTCGGGGCGCGCTTGAGGTAGGATGGCCATGGAAGTACTCACCTGTTTCACTGGTGCTCGATCGTTGTATAACCGCAAGGTGTCCACATCGCAACACTCTCGTAACTTTACGCCGTATCGCACTGTAGGATAGCTGACAAGAGGAACCTCGCGCAGCCCAGGACCGTCCGCATTGTAGCAGGACGCGGGTTATGCCCGCAAGCAGCGGCGGCCACCGCGCTACGCGCACCTGACGGATCTTCGGTCAGGAGGGCGTGGCGCCAGGACGCACCAGGCAGCACGCGGTGGAGTGGAACACAAAGGAGCAGAAGCATGGCGCTTCAAGGTACAGCGGCAAGCACGACAACGCGGGCGGCGGGTGGCGATGTCACGATGGACGGCGGCTTCGACTGGGTGGCGACTCTGCTCGCGGCCTGGTTGATCGGCGGCATTTTCCTGGACGGGTGGGCGCACAACCATATTCCATCGCTGGAAACGATTTTCACCCCCTGGCACGCGGTGTTGTATTCGGGCTACGCGGCCAACGGCATCTTTCTGGCGGCGATGCTGGTGGCGCGGCACAAGCCGGGGCAGTCCTGGCTGGTTGCCCTGCCAGAGGGCTACTTCATCTCGTTCGTCGGCGCGGCCATCTTCTTTGTTGGCGGCGTGCTCGACCTTACTGGCCACTATTTGTTTGGCATCGAGAAGAGCATCGAGGGATTGCTCAGTCCCACGCATCTGATGCTGGCGCTGGGCGCGACGCTGATCGTCACCGGGCCGCTGCGGGCGGCGGTTGCCCGCGCGCAAGCCGTGCCGTCGTTCATGGGCCTGCTGCCAGCGGTGCTTTCGCTCACGGCGGTGCTGGCGCTGCTGATGTTTTTCACGCAGTACTCTCAGCCGATCGTCAACTCCCTGGCGGACAAGCAAACCCCTGAGGGGCTGCGCGGGCTGGGCATCTACGCGGTCTTGCTGCAGACGGTGTTCTTCATGGGCGTGGCGCTGTACGCGCTGCGGCGCTGGCGGCTGCCGTTCGGCACCTTCGCCGTGATCGTCGGGCTGAGTGACGCACTGGCCAACACGCAGGCGAGGCCGGTGATGTTCGTACCAGTATTGATCGTCGGCGCGGTCACCGGCCTGCTGATTGACCTGGCCTATCTCTGGTTGCGGCCCACGCTCGCCCGTCGCGCCGCGCTCTACACCTTCGCGTTTCTGGCGCCGGTGATCACGTTCGCCATCTATTTCGCGGTGCTGGCCGACGTGAACGGTGGCCTGGCATGGTCGGGCTACCTGGTGGCGGGTTCGATCGTCCAGGCGGGTCTGGTCGGATTGCTCCTGAGTCTGCTCATCGCGCCGCCGATCAGCCGCGCCGCGGCTGACGCGTGAGGCACGATTGAGTGGGGCGGGGTTTGTGCTCGTCGATCTGGCCTCGGGCAGACCAGCCTGATCCCGGCGATGCTGGCGGGGTCCGGTCTTCTCGCCGGCCAGCCGGTGCTAGAGATTCCACCGCGGATCATGCGCGACCAATGGGGCAAGCCATGCGGGCCCTATTCCGGCGCGCGGTTCGCAGCGCAGTGCCTACCGCCTCGTGCAGCGGGCAAGATCGTAGTGAGGGGTGCCCATGGGTTGCCGGGCTACCTGCGCGGCTGTGGCCGATGCGGAC
>DASYGC010000184.1:0-2151 GCA_036000225.1 Ktedonobacterales bacterium
TGCGTGCCCTCGATCTCGCTGACGATGCCTTCGCCGAGCGGCTCGACGTCCTGCTGGGAACGACTCAACTGGCGCATCTCGCGCTCTTTCCCGATGCCGCCGTACTCGATGTCCTGCGTGGCCGTCTGCACCTGGGCATCATCACCAATGGTGCGGGCGACGCGCACCCCGACAGCCAGCGCTCGAAGGCGGCCCACCTGGGCCTGCTCGACCGCGTGGATAGCTTCTGGGTCTCCGACGAGATGGGCTATCGCAAACCCGATCCTCGCGCCTTCCAACCCGCGCTCGATACCGTAGGATTGGCACCAGCCGGCTGCCTGTACGTTGGCGATGCGCCCGCCAGCGACATCGTGGGCGCCAATCGCGCGGGATTGCGCAGCGTGCTGGTGTGGCGCGCACCGAGCGAGCCGCCACCCGGCGCGGGTGACGAGCGGCCAGCGGCCATCGTGCACACGCTGTCCGAACTTCCCGCGCTCATCGCGCGGATCGATGGCGGCAGGTAACGTCGAGGCCCGCCCATCCGGGCCAGTGGTGTGTATGAGTATGGTAGACTGAGGCGAGTGCTGACGCTCCAGCGTAATGGTGTGGAGCGCGGCGAACCAGAAGGGTTGACGACGAGCCATGGCGAGCAGCGGGACGGATGAGGCGGCAACCGACAACGGCACGGTTGATGGTGCGCGGCGGTACGATGTGCTGGTGGTGGGCGGTGGGCCCGCGGGCCTGGCAGCCGCGGAGGCGGCGGCACGCACTGGCGCGCGGGTGGCCGTGCTGGAGCGGCAGAAGGAAATCGGCTATCCCGTGCACACCAGCGGCGGCAGCTGGATCAGCGATATGCGGGCGCTCGCCATCCCCGCGGAGCTGTATTATCCCATTCGTCGTGTCACCTTCCTCTCGCCGAAGCGCCAGGCAAAGTTCGTCTATGATGACCCGGTCTGCTGCGTACTCGACGTGCGCGGCGTGTATCAACACCTGGCCGGGCGCGCGGTCGCCGCAGGCGCCGAGCTGCACCCGAACTCACCGGTTGAAGGCCCCATCGTCGAAGGTGGGCGCGTGGTGGGCGTGGTCGCCAAGGATCACCGCAATCGCGCGGGGCGCTGGCTGGCGCCGGTCGTCGTGGACGCCAGTGGCTTCAGCTGCACGCTCGCGACGCGCACCGGTCTGCACGAGGGCTATCGCCGCTACGGCTTCGGCGCGGAATACGACCTCTATGCGCCCAACTACGATCCCACCGAGCTGTATCTCATCATGGGCAGTCAGGTCGCACCGTCGGGCTACGCCTGGGCTTTTCCGCGCGGCAAGGGCCGTGTGCGGTTGGGGGTCGGGGTCATCCGTCCCGATGTCGCCGCCGATGCGCGCGAATATCTGGATACCTTTACCCAGCGCCTGCCGGAACTGGCGCCCGCCTTCAAAGGCGCCAGCCCGCTGGAGTACCACACCGGGCTCTTCCCATCGGAAGGGGTGGTGCCGCGCTTTGTCGGCGAGGGGCTGATCGCGACCGGCGATGCGGCCGGACATGGCTCGACGCTGGTTGGCGAGGGCATCCGCTTTGCCATCTATTCAGGCCAGATGGCCGGCGCGGTGGCGGGCGAAGCCGTGGCCGCGCAGGATGCCTCGGCGGCGTTCCTGGCGCGCTACGAACGCCAGTGGCGCGCCCGCTTTGGGCGTGAGATGGACATCTCCTACATCGTCAACCAGCGCATCGCCGCCTGGACCGATTCGAGCTGGGATGAGGGTGTGGAGATGCTGGGCCGCGTCAGTCCAGCGCAGGCAGCCCAGCTGCTGCGCGGCGAATACAGCGCTGGCCTCCTGTTGGGTGTGTTGCGGCGCAATCCCGGCCTGCTGCGCACGGGAGCCCGCAAATTCTTTGATCTGGCGCTCTCACGTTTGGGCCGCTCCGCGCCGGTCACCGACGCCGAGGTCGCCGCCGCGAACTCATAGCGAGACACGGGTGCCCAGACTCACACGCCCACATGCCGCCGGTGATACAGCAGGTAAAGCATGAACGCCTGCCGGATATCGTCGGCGGAGGCGAGCTGCCCCGCCAGGATGCGCTCGGTGATGCCCAGGATGCCCTCGGCGAGCCGTAGATCAGCTTCATCCAGCACGCCCGACTGGCGCAGCGCCGCGAGCGCCGCCGCCGGCTCAATGCCG
>DASYGC010000185.1:0-9051 GCA_036000225.1 Ktedonobacterales bacterium
CGGCAGCAGCCACAGCAGTGGTCCCAGCACCAGGCGTAGCGAGAGCAGCGCGTCGTTCACGGCATCGCCCAGGATCACCAGGTTCAGGCGCTCGAAACGCCGCACCGCGACCGTATCATCGCCCTTCGAGGCGGCCAACAAGCTGGCGATGACGACGAGCGCCAGGGCGATGCTGGTGGCGCCGACCGCGATGTCGCGATCGAGGTCGGGCAGCGTGGCGATGCCGGGCACTCCGAAACCGCTGAGCGCGATGCGCACGCCCAGCAGCGGCTGGATCACGACTAGCAGACCCCAGGCGATATACGCGATGATGGCCAGCGCGGCGAAATCCACGGCTACCGAGCCATAGGACAGTGGCGACCAATGAGGCAGCAGCCGCGCATCACTGGGCACATCGCCGGCGATGCCATCCAGCGGGCGTGAGCGCGCCAGACGCCGGTTGATGACATCGTAGAGAAAGACCAGGAAGAGCAGCGTGTTGAGCACGAGGTAGGTCGTGCCACGCCCGGCGAAGATATTGTTGCGTCCGAAGAAGCTGAAGTCAGCCGCGTAGACGATGGCGAAGCCGCTCGTCAGGAACACATAGACCAGCGTGGCCGGCGCCGGATGGCGCAGGATGATCACCTGGAAGATGAGCAACAGGAGGCTCACATAGGCGTACAGAATAATCGGCTGCTGAGTCGCGCTCAGACCGGTGCCGAACCCTGTCAGCAAGAAGGCGCCATAGCCCAGCAGGGCGAGCATGGGTAGCCACACGACACGCGCGGAGATGGCCATCGGGGGCGCGGGCGTGGCGACCGGCGCGGAACTGGCGGAAGGAGCAGAGGTAGCAGCGGCAGCGGAACTGGCGGGATGAACCTGGACGCTCATGGATGATCCTCGAATACTCGATGCGTTGGCGCCGGCCGTGCGTCAGACACAACCGGCTGTGTTAAGATTGTTCGCATACTCTCTATTCCGTATACCCGTTACATCCCGCTGGAGGATGATGTGCCGACGCCGAGCCTGCTGGATGAGCGCCCCGAGCTGACCGAGCTGCATTCGCACGTGGGCGGTGCGGTGGACGCCGCCATCATGTGGAGCATCGCGCATCAGCAGGGCATCCGGCTGCCGAGCAAGAATTACTGGGACTTCGCCGAGCTGATCGGGGTCTCTCGCCCCGACAAGGTCAATAGCCTGGTCGAATACGACCAGATTTTCCGCTGGACGGAGCTGATCCAGTCGAGTCCGCTGGCGATCGAGCGCTCGGTGTACGAAATCATCGGCGGCGCCTACCGCAAGTGCAACGTCACCACGCTGGAATTGCGCTTCAATCCCATGAAGCGCAACCGCGAGGGCGAGCAGGACCTCGACCACATCATCTCGGCGGCTATCCGTGGGCAGGACCGCGCGCTGCTGGAATATCCCGAGGTGCGCTGCGGGTTGATCCTGATGATGGATCGCACGTTTCCCTATGACCTGAACGCCATCATCGTCGAGAAGGCGCTGCGCTATCGCAATCGGGGCATCGTGGGGATCGATATCGCCGGGCCGCCCAATCCCGAGTTCTCCTATCGCGCGCACCAGCGCCTGGTGGACCGCGCGCGCGATGTGGGGCTGGGTATCACGATCCACACCGGCGAAGAGGGGCGCATCGAGGACATGTGGGAGGTGGTGGAATCGCTGCGCCCCGACCGCATCGGCCACGGCATCCTGAGCGCCTACGACGAGCGCCTGATGGACCAGGTGGCCCGCGCGGGGATCGTGCTCGAAGTGTGTCCCACGTCCAACCTGCGCACCCATGCCGTCAAGGACCTGAACGAGCTGTGCCACATCCTGCGGACCCTGCGCGAGCATGAGGTGCGCGTGACGATCAACACCGATGGCCCGCAGATGCTCTCCACCACCATCGTCAAAGAGTATCGCCTGCTGCTGGAGCACGGCATCTTCACCGAGGCGGATGTGCGCAGCGCCATTGACACCGCCTACGAGGTGAGCTTCGTCACCCGCCAGACGCTGTGAGTGCCCGCACCATGGTTCACAGAGCGAGGCACATGTGGTAGGATGCGAGGGCTATCTCCAGGTAGAGGAGACCGCGCATGCCCACGCTGCCCACGGGAACCGTCACCTTCCTCTTCTCTGACGTGGAAGGCTCCACGCGCCTGCTCCAGCAACTCGGCGCCCGCTATGCCACGGCGCTCGAACAGCATCAGCACCTCCTGCGCGCCGCCTTTGTGGATCACCAGGGCCAGGAAGTGGACACCCAGGGCGACAGCTTCTTCGTGGCCTTCCCGCGCGCGGGCGATGCTCTGGCAGCCGCGGCCCAGGCGCAGCGGGCGCTGGCGGCGCACGCCTGGCCTGAGGGCACCACGCTAAGGGTGCGCATGGGGTTGCATACCGGCGCGCCGCTCGTCGCGGCCGACCGCTATGTTGGCCTGGACGTCCACCGCGCCGCGCGCATCGCCGCGGCGGCGCACGGCGGCCAGGTGCTCATCTCCCAGGCCACGCGCGACCTCGCCGAGGGTGAACTGCCACCCGACGCCTTGCTGCGCGACCTGGGCGAATACCGGCTCAAAGATCTGTACCGCCCCGAGCATCTCTACCAGTTCCTGCTGCCTGACCTACCCGCCGACTTCCCACCACTCAAGACCCTCGACCGCGCCCGCCACAACCTGCCCGTGCAATTGACGCCCCTGGTCGGCAGGGAGGAGACCGTGCTGGCGGTGGTCGCGCTGCTGGCGCGGCCAGAGGTACACCTGCTCACGCTCACCGGGCCCGGGGGCATCGGCAAGACCCGCCTGGCGCTGCAGGTGGCCGCCGAGTCGGTAGATGCCTTTGCCGACGGCGTCTATCTGGTGGCGCTCGGCACGATTGCGGACCCAGCGCTGGTGCCGGGCACGATCGCCCAGACATTAGGTCTGCGCGAGGCTGGCAGCGCCAGTCCTGGGGAGCATCTGCGCACCTATCTCGCGGATAAGCGTCTGCTGCTGGTGCTGGACAACTGCGAGCAGGTGATCGGTGCGGGGCCGGGCCTGGTAGAACTGCTGGGGGGGTGCCCTGGCGTCAAGGTCCTGGCCACCAGCCGCATTTCGTTGCACCTGCGTGGCGAGCACGAGTATCCTGTGCCGGCGCTGGCGCTGCCCGCGCTCCCCGCGAAGCGCACCACGCCCGCGCTAGACATGCGAGCGTTGACCCAGTGCGCGGCGGTGACCCTCTTCATTGAGCGGGCGCAGGCGATCAAGCCCGACTTCGCGATGACGCGCGCCAATGCACCCGCCCTTGCCGCGATCTGTACCCGACTGGATGGACTGCCGCTGGCCATCGAACTGGCCGCCGCGCGCGTCAAGTTGGTGCCGCCCCAGGCGTTGCTGGCGCGCCTCTCGAGCCGGCTCAAGCTGCTGACTGGTGGGCCGCTCGATCTGCCCGCGCGGCAGCAGACGTTGCGCAACACCATCGCCTGGAGCAACGACCTGCTGAAGCCGGCCGAGCAGGTACTCTTCCGCCGCCTCGGCGTCTTCGCGGGCGGGTGCACACTGGAAGCCGCTGAGACGGTGTGTGCCGCGCCGACAGGTGCCACCTCGCTGGCGCTCGACCTGTTCGATGGACTTGGCTCGCTGGTGGACGAGAGCCTGTTGCGGCAGGAAGAGGAGGCGGGCGTAGATGAAACCGGCGAGCCGCGCTTCCGCATGCTGGAAACCATCCGTGAGTTCAGCCTCGAACAGTTGGAGGCCGGCGAAGAAGCCGAGGCGCTGCGCAGGGCGCACGCCATCTATTATCTGGCGCTCGCCGAGCAAGCTGCCCCAGAGATGCGTGGCCCACACGAGGGAGAGTGGTTTGAGCGGCTGGAGCGCGAGCACGACAACTTCCGCGCGGCGCTGAGCTGGGCGCGCGAGCAGCGCCAGGCGGACCTGGGGCTGCGCCTGTCCGGCGCGCTGGCACACTTCTGGTTCAGCCGCGGCTACCTGAGCGAGGGCCGCGAGTGGCTGGAGTCGCTGCTCGCACAGGCGGAAACCAGAGATGCTGGGCCGGTGACCGACACGGTGCCCGACGATGTGCGCGCCCGAGCGCTCTACGGCGCGGGCAATCTGGCGGTGTGGCAAGGGGACTTTCAGCACGCCATCGCCCGGCTGCAGCAGTGCCTGGCGTTGGCCCAGGGCATCGGCGAGCTGGCTGTGGCCTCGAGCGCGCTCAACCGGCTGGGCATTGCGGAAGGGCATATCCGCAACGAGTTCGAGCAGGCCGCGGTCTACTGGGAACAGAGCCTGGCGCTTGCGCGCGAGCTTGGCGATCCACGGCACATCGCGCCGCCGCTCAACAATCTGGGTGAGGCGGAGTTCTATCGCGGTAACCTGGAGCAGGCGGCCCACTACTACGAAGAATCGCTTGCCCTGACACGGCAGGCAGGCGACTGGGCGGGAGAGTCCGTCATGTTGGGCAATCTGGGCAATGTCGCACGCCGGCAGGGGGACCTGGCCAGGGCGGAAACGCTGTTGCGCGAAGCGCTCGGCATGTATTGGCAGCACGGCGACCCACGCTCATCCGCCGAAGGGCTGGAGGGCCTGGCCGCGCTGGCCGGGGCGGCAGGCCAGGGCGCGCGCGCGGCGCGCCTGCTGGGCGCCGCGGCGGCCATTCGTGAGACGATTGGCGCGCCACCAATGCCCTCTGAGCAGGTCACCACACAGGCAGCCATCGCCTCAGCGCAGAAGGCACTCGGCGAGGATGAATGGGCGCGGGCCTTTGCGGCCGGCCAGGGTTTGTCCCTCGATCAAGCGGTTGAGGAGGCGCTGCATCCGTCGGACTGAAGGGCGGTTCCGCTTACTCTGGGTTTACGAGATGCGGCAGACGGAAATCGCTCGGCCGCTGGGGGATACTGCCGAACTGCACCTTGATCGTCTGCAGTTGGGTGGGAATGGGCAGCATCCCGTAGGCGATCTTGAGCGCGATGATGCGGCGCACCGATTGATCGATCCGCGCCCTGGTGATCCGCCCGGAGGCCACGGCGGCGTTGAGGGCATCCAGAATCTGCTGTGACATCGCGGCGTTGGCGGCTCCCTCGATGATATCGTCGCCCGCGAGCACGGCCAGCACCGAGGCTTCGGGGATCGACCAGTGCTGCGTGATCCCATCCATCCAGATGGCGTCGGTGCTCACCACGCCATTGAAGCCCAGCTGCTGACGGAGAATGCCATTGATCCAGGTCGGAGAAAGCTCAGCCGGATAGGTGGGGTCGATCAGCGGCGCGAGCACATCGGTCGCCATAATCATCCCGTTCATGGTGGGAATGATCTGCTGGTACGGATAGAACTCGGTCTGCTGGAACTGGATCAGCGTCCGGTTGATGACCGGCAGCGTGGCGTGCGGGTCCTGCGTGATGCTGCCGATGCCAGGGAAGTGTTTGAGACAGGCCATCACGCCATTGTCCTGTAGGCCAGAGACATACGCGCCGGCCAACCGCGCGACGACCTTGGGATCGCCAGAGAAGGTGCGGTAGCCAATCCAGGAATCGCCCCCCAGCGGGACATCCACCACCGGCGCGAAATCGGCGTTGATGCCCAGTTGCAGCAGATCTTGCGCCGTGCGCGCGCCATCAGAATAGGCCGAAGGTGCATTGCCCGAGCTGCCCAGATCCTGCGCGCCGGGGAAATACCCGAAGAACTTGCCAATCCGATTGACGTCGCCACCCTCCTGATCGGTGCCGATGAAGAGCGGCAGCGCCGCATGCGCCTGGACCTGCTGGATCAGCGCGCGTGTGCTGGCGAGGGTGTTAAAGTTGTCGGCGTAGAAGATGAACCCGCCAACATGCTGCTGTTGCACCATCGTCGCCAGGTCGGCGCTGTAGGTCCCCGCACCGCAGGCGCAGCGATTGAGCAGCATCTGGCCCAACTCGTCATCGAGCGACATGCCAGCGAGGTAGGAGTTGACCGCGGCGTTCAGGAACGCTCCCTGCCGCAGGGTTGCCGCGCGCTGGTTCTGCGCGGCCAGCGATTGTCGCATGGCGGGTGTCGAGCCCAGCGAGGGCGCTTGCAGCAGATCGACCGCTCCCATGCGCACCCGCTGGCCACAGGCCGTCAGCAAGAGCAGCGTGAGCGCCACCGCGAGCAGGATGACGCGCGGCGCGTACACGACATGCGGCGCCTGGCCGCCATCGTCGCGCGCCCGGCGATGCCGGGTAGTCGCGCGTGTCGCGCTCCAGCGTCTGGCGTTCCCCATGGCGATTCCATCCTCCCGCTCGCGCAGTCTCCCCGCCGTCCCGCGGGGGCATCTCCCACTGTAGCATACTGTGTGCCGTCAAGCGACATTCGCTCGCCAGCTTGCTGGCCACACACCGGCGTCTGCTGATCAAGACGAGCGGAGCCTCGGGGATGTTGCGCCGGCCAGACATGCTGGCAGCAGGGGCAGCACGTCGCTTTGACAGAATGTGTCTCGTCCCGTACGATAGAGCGGGGTCACACGCGATGTGGCCCCGGCCCGCCGCGCAGGCGCGAGTCTATGCGTCTGCGCCAGCGGCCGCACGCGGAAAGGGGCAGCCATCCATGGCGGCGTTCAGTGAAGTGGCGGAGGCGAGTATCGCCGAACTGCGCGCGGCGATGCAGACTGGTGAAGTGACGGCCCAACGGTTGGTCGAACTCTATCTGGAGCGCATCGCCCAGCTGGATCAGCGCGGCCCCACCCTGCGCGCGGTGATCGAGACCAACCCCGATGCGCTGGCGATCGCCGCCGCGCTCGACCGCGAGCACGCGGCCAGCGGTCCGCGCGGACCGCTGCACGGCATCCCGATCCTGCTCAAGGACAACATCGACACCGCCGACGGCATGCGGACCACCGCTGGCTCGTTGGCGCTGGTGGGCGCGCGGCCCGCGCGCGATGCCTTCGTGGCCGAGCGGCTGCGCGCCGCGGGCGCCATCCTACTGGGCAAGGCCAACCTGAGCGAGTGGGCCAATTTCCGCTCCACCCATTCCTCCAGCGGCTGGAGTGGCCGTGGTGGCCAGGCGCGCAATCCCTACGCGCTGGACCGCTCGCCGTGCGGCTCCAGCTCCGGCTCGGCCACCGCGGTCGCGGCCAGTCTGGCGGCGGTCTCGCTGGGAAGCGAGACCGATGGCTCGATCCTGTGTCCCGCGGGGATCAACGGCGTGGTGGGGATCAAGCCCACCGTCGGGCTGACCAGTCGCGGCGGCGTGATTCCTATTTCCCACAGCCAGGACACCATCGGCCCCTTTGGCCGCACCGTGGCCGATGCCGTCGCCGTGCTGGGCGCGCTGACCGGCGTTGATCCGCGCGACCCCGCCACCAGCGCCAGCGCGGGGCGCTCGTACGCCGACTACACGCCGTTCCTCGATCCTGATGGTCTGCGCGGGGCGCGCATCGGCATCGCCCGCGAGGTCTACTTCGGCTACAGCCCCCACGCCGACGCGCTGGCCGAGCGTGCCATCGAGTCCCTGCGCGCGGCGGGGGCCGTGGTGGTCGATCCCGCCAACATCCCGACCGCCCAGGCGATGCGCGACTCGCAGTCCGAATTGACCGTGCTGCTCTACGAATTCAAGGCCGACCTGAATGCCTATCTGGCGGAGCTCGGTCCCGAGGCGCCTATCCACTCGCTGGAAGACGTCATCGCGTTCAACCAGGCGCATGCCGATCAGGAGTTGCCGTATTTCGGCCAGGAACTGTTTCACCAGGCGCAGGCCAAGGGGCCACTCACCGATCCCGACTATCTGGCCGCCCTGGCGGAAACCCGGCGTCTCGCCCGGTCCGAAGGCATCGACGCGATCATGGACCAGCACCAGTTGGACGCGCTGATGATGCCTACCGGTGGACCCGCCTGGACGATTGACCTGATCACCGGCGACCACCATGCGGGCGGCAGCGCGCAGCCGGCGGCGCTGGCCGGCTATCCAGCGATCAGCGTGCCCGCCGGCGATGTCCTGGAGCTTCCGGTTGGCATCACCTTCATGGGCCGCGCCTTCAGCGAGCCAACGCTGATCCGGTTGGCCTACGCTTTCGAGCAGGCCACGCGCCATCGCCGTCCGCCTCAATTTCGCGTTGCGGTGCCCTGATGCCGGCGCACAGAAGAGAGTATCCCGTGTCCTCGACTCATCGCATCCTGCCAGTCGTGCCGTGCTGTTTCGTGCTGCTCACCGTGCTTGCGCTGGCCGCGTGTGGCGCGACCAGCGCGAGCGGCACGCCAACCAGCGACACCGCCAGCTGGCAAACCTACCTGGGGCCGCACTTTAGCCTGTCCTTCGCCCCAGACTGGAAAGTGAAAACGCTGCCCCTCAAGGCCAGCAACGCGGCGCAGTCCGCCACCGGCTATGCCTTCTACTCACCGGACGGCAAGCAAGAAGTCGCCGTGATCGAGGAGGATGGCGTCACCACCGCGACCGTCCACAATGTCTGTAACGCGACGGGAACGCGTGTCACGGTGGCCGGTCTGCCGATGCGCTATGCGCTGGCGCCCAACGGGGTGCGCAGCTTCACCTTCGTCAGTACGAAGAACATCGTCTATACGCTGGTCTCTGAAGGGCCGGGGAATCAACCGCAGAATCAAGGGCTGTACAACTCCGTGATGGCGACGTTCAAACCCGATGCGGCGGGCTCGGCCTGCTAGCCGCCAGCCCCAGTCACCGCGCGCGCCGGTTCGCGCCGGTCGACGCAAACGGGGTGTGTTGAGCGGCAGGCGCCCTTGGCCGCCTGAGAGATAGACTCCTTGACCTGACGTACTATCAGGGTGAGCGGGCATGAGCACGGTCTTCCTATTTGAGGGCTCGCCGGTGGCGCATACCAGTCGTCAGGGAACCAACGAGATCAGCCAGCGGGTCGCCTCCGGTGGCGCTGACGACACTACGGTCCAGGTCTGGCAACCGGTGTAGCGGTGGTCTTTCAAGGCGTACAGGAGCACCAGCATGATCGCGGCACCGGTGGACTCACGTCGTTTCGCGGCGCTGCTCCGACGCTACCGGCAGCGGGCCGGCTTCACGCAAGATCTGCTGGCCGTGGCGGCCGGGTATAGCCAGGTGTATGTGAGCCTGCTCGAACGCGGCCAGCGCACCCCGCTACCGACCACCGTGGAACTGCTGG
>DASYGC010000186.1:0-3162 GCA_036000225.1 Ktedonobacterales bacterium
GGAAAATAGTAGACCGGCAGGCGCCCAGCCTCCAGCAGCAGCATGACGTGCGTGCTGTCCACGATGGTGGCGCCGCCGAGCACCACGCGCACGCGGCGTGGGCTGGGCTCCCAGCGGAAACGCAGGTCGCCACATGGCGCCACCAGGGGACCTGGACCCAGATCGAGGTCTTCGCTATGAGGCATGTGTCATACTCCCTTTCTGCAGTCCGCGCCGGCGGACTTTGTGGCGGAACGCCTCCAGAGGGAACCGTCGCGGATTCACCCGCCCGTGCCCCTTGCCGCTCGCGCCGACTCGCGCGCTGGTGGGAGGTTGCTTGCCCTCGACCAGCAGCGCGGCGGCCACTGCCGCCGCCACCGCCAGCCCCGCGCCGACAAGCATCGCCGTGCGGAATCCGGCGACGAACGCGGTGGCGATGGCGTGGCGCACCGCCGCATGCGCGGCCGCGCTCAGCCCCGACGGGATCTGTACCCCGGCCAGCCGCGTGCGCTGGCCCACCAGCGCGGCATACACCGCCGGTGGCAGGTGGACGGCGTGCAGGGCGCTGGCGAAGGCGCCGCCAAAGACCGAGACCACCACCAGATTGAGCACCGCGATGGCCAGCAGCCCCGCCGTGCGCGCCACCGCGTTGTTGATGCCCGAAGCCACCCCCGCGCGGTCGGCGCCCACCGCGCCCATCACCGCGGTGGTCAGCGGCGCGATCACCAGCGCCATGCCCAGGCTGAGCACCACGATGGCGGGGAAGTAGGTCGTCCAATAGCTGCCGCCGATGCCCGGCACCGCGAAGAGCGCGAAGCCCCCCGCCGCGATCAGCGGGCCGATCACCAGCGGCAGGCGCGCGCCCACGCGCCGCACCAGCCCGCCAGCCCAGCGCGAGAGCACGAAGATCATGATCGTAAACGGCAGCAGGCTGGCCCCCGCCTCGGCCGCCGAGTAGCCCTGCACCTGCTGCAGCATGAACGGCAGGAAGTACAGCGCGCCGCCCAGACCCGCGTAGAGCAGCAGCGTCAGCAGATTGGTGCCGCTGAACGTCCGCGAGCGGAACAGCCCCAGCGGCACCATCGGCACGCGCTCGCGCGCCTCGAAGACCACGAACAGCGCCAGCAGCGCGGCGCCCGCTACTACCGTCGCCACCACCAGCGGCGCGCCCAGCCCCAGCGAGCTCGACGCGATCAGCCCATAGACCAGCGCGCCCAGCCCCAGTGTCACCACCAGCGCGCCGCGCCAGTCCAGCTTGCCGGCGGCGGCGTTGCGGCTCTCGGGCACGCGCCGCAGCGTGATGTAGAGCGTCAGCGCGCCCAGCGGCAGATTGATGAAGAAGACCCAGCGCCACGAGGCCGTCTGCACCAGCCAGCCGCCCAGCACCGGGCCCAGCGCCGAAGTGATGGTGGTCAGCGCCGACCACGTGCCGATGGCCGCGCCACGCCGCTGTTCATCGAACGCCGCGCTGATGATCGCCAGGCTGCCCGGCACCAGCAGCGCCCCGCCGATCCCCTGCACCGCGCGCGCCACCACCAGCGCCGGCAGCGTGGGCGCCAGCCCGCAGGCCATGCTGGCCGCCACGAAGAGCGCGATACCCGTCACGAAGACGCGCCGCCTGCCCAGCCGGTCGCCCAGCGAGCCGCCTACGAGGATCAGCGCCGAGAGCAGCAGCGCGTAGGCCTCGATCACCCACTGCACATCGGCCGCGCTGGCGTGCAGCTCGCCCTGGATGGCGGGCAGCGCCACATTGACGACGGTGCCATCAATGAAGGCCAGGCTGGACCCCAGAATGGTGGCGGCCAGCACCCACTGCCCCGCGACCGGTGCGGCAGGGAGGCTGGGCGGTGCCGCGGCGATGACCAACTCATCGCAGGGCGGCTTGATGCTGACGATGGTGGGCGCTCCGTTCGTGTTTATGCGGTCGGTGGCAGGACTAGCGTATCACGCGATCCAGTCGCGGCGCTCGGCAAACGCCGCCAGCGCGCGCTGTTGTTCGCCACTGCTCACCGCATCGGGGCAGACGGAGCGCAGGTGGGCCAGCGCGGCTTCGGGCGCCATCCCCGCGCGGATCAGATAGGCGGCCAGCACCGTACCGGTGCGCCCCTGACCCACCAGGCAGTGGACCAGCACCCGGCGCCCGCGCGCGCGCTGCTGATCGATGAACTCCAGCGCCTCTTCCAGTTGTTCGGGCGCCGGCGCCGTCATATCACGCACGGGCACATGCCGCGTCGCGAAGCCCTGGCGCGCCAGCGCCTCCTCGGGCAGCGGCGTCTCCGTCAGGCTGAGGATCGCGCCGATGCCATGCCCGCGCAGCCAGGCCAGGTCCTCGTCGAGGTCGTTGGGCTGTGCCGCATGCGGCGCGGGCGCGCCCAGCCCCTGTCCACGCCCGCGCCAGCCTGGCTGTCCACTGCCCGCCAGCGCCTCCTCGATGATCCAGTAGAATCCCCTCATCGTGCTTCTCCCCCTTGCTCCATGTTCTACCCGCTGGCGCAGGTGGATGGCACCGGCAGATGGGTCAGGAACGACCCTGGCCGAGTGGGGAGGATGCCGCGCTATTCCCAACCCGCGGGAGGCAAAACCGCTGGGCAGTCGCGGTGGCAGCATTGAGCAGAGCATGATCTCATACCACTTTCGGATGATTGCTGTCGCTTCGTCGCGGCGTCCGGTGGACGCCCGGACCCACGATGAGTCTGTCTTCATCCGCAAGGCATATCACCACTCTTCGCGACGTTCCGGCAACGGATCGGTCGTGATCTCCGGCAAGGGAGCATCCTCCAGGGCCCCGTACAACTGGTCGAGCCACTGGGACAGTTCCACTGAGGAGCTGCGCGACTGCGCCCCTTTCATGTGACGCTCGTCGAGCCACTGCGTGATCTGTTCATCGGGGGGGTGGCTCCTGGCCAGGCGCCAGCCCGATTCCCGCCAGCTCGCGCCAACTCACCCAGGATGCGACAGGAGCCTCGGCGATAACCGTCGCCAGGTAACGTCGCATGATCTGCCGCGCCACCTCCAATTGCTCGTCTGGCGGTAGACCCTGCACCGCATCCAATATCGCCGCCCGGTCAGATGGCACGGTCGCCATGGTTGCCCCTCGCGTTCGTGTTACGGTTGAGCGCTGTCAAATCTGAGCGAGTGACCTCGTTCATGTCTGATCTGATGACACCAGCATAGCACACTGCC
>DASYGC010000187.1:0-18233 GCA_036000225.1 Ktedonobacterales bacterium
CGAGGGCGGCGAGGGCGTCACCGTCGCGACGCTGGCGCACTGACGACCATGAGGGGATGGTGGCGATGCTGATCCGGGCGCTGTCCGCGCGGCAGCGACTGGCCGATGTGCGGTCCATGGCTGACCAGGGTGTTGATGTGCTGGTGATCGGCGGTGGCATCACCGGCGCCGGAGTCGCGCTGGATGCGGCCTTGCGCGGCTATCGCGTGGGTCTGCTGGAGAAGCGCGATTTCGCTAGCGGCACCAGCGGGTGGTCCACCAAACTGGTGCATGGCGGCATCCGTTACCTCCCGGAGGGTGACATCGCGCTCGTGCGCGAGGCGCTGATCGAGCGTGGGCGGCTGCTGGCGAACGCGCCCCATCTGGTGCACCCGTTGGAGTTCGTGCTCCCCCTGTACGCGGCATCCCGACATCCCGTGGGCCTGCCGATCGCGCCACCGGGTGGGGTCGGCTTGAACGCCATCCTGGATGCCGGCCTGACACTGTACGACGCGCTCGCTGGCCGGCACAATGTGGCACGCCATCGTCGCATCGACCGCGCCGAGATCGAGCGGCGCGCGCCCTGCTTGCTCCCCACTGGGCTGCGTTCAGGCTTCACCTACGCCGATGCCCAGACCGACGACACGCGACTGACGCTGGCGGTGCTGCGCACGGCCGCGGACGCGGGCGCGTTGGTGGCGAACTACGCGGCGGTCGTAGGCTTCGATCGCGGCTCAACTGGGCGGGTGACGGCGGCCCACGTACGCCTCGGCGCGCCGGGCGACCCAGCCACGGGCCGCGATCTGGTGATTGCCGCCCGGCATATCGTGAACGCGACCGGTATCTTCGCCGAACAGGTGGAAGCCTTGACCGGCGAGGTGCCCCAACTGGACATCGAGCCCAGCAAGGGCGTGCATCTGGTTGTGCGCCGCGAGGCGCTGACAATGGGTGCGGATGCGGTGGTGCTGCCGGAGACTTCGGACCGGCGCATCATCTTTGTCGTGCCGTGGCGTTCGCGCGTCATCATTGGCACCACCGATACCGGCTCGGGCGACCTCGATCGTCCACGCGCCGACGCCACCGACGTGGATTTCCTGCTCGGTCATCTGAATCGCTCCATCCGTCGCCCGCTCGCGCGCGCTGAGATTCTGGGCACCTACGCGGGCTATCGACCGCTGCTCCGGCTACGCCACTCGCGCTCGCCCGCGCGCCTCTCGCGCAGTCACGCGGTCGTGGAGGGCAGCAGCGGTCTGATCAGCGTCTCGGGCGGCAAGCTGACGACCTACCGGGTGATGGCGCGTGACGCGGTGGATCGCATTGACGCGCGCGTGGGCGGCCGGCGTCTCTGCCGCACCGCTGATTGGCCGCTGGCGGGCGCTGTGGGCTGGCCAGCGGCGCGGCCCGCGCTGGCGGCCCGTGGCGCCGAACTTGGGCTGGACGAGGCCACGCTGGCCCATCTTGGCGCCAGCCTGGGCACGCTAGCAAACGAAGTGCTCGATCTGGTCGCGGCCAATCCGGCGCTGGGGGCACGGCTCGACCCCGAACTGCCGGCCATCGTCGCCGAGGCGGTCTATGCGGGCCAGAACGAGCTGGCGCTGACGGTAGAGGACGTGCTCGAACGCCGCCTGCGACTGGGCATCGAGGCGGCTGACCACGGCATAGGCGCGGCGGCTGTCGTGGCTGACATCCTCAGCGCACAGCTTGGCTGGTCTGCCAGCGAAGGCGCCAACCAGATCAGCGACTATGCCGCCCACGCCGCCCTTCATGATGCGGGCGGTGTCGGGAGGGACGCGTTGCCCCAGGCGCCGGTCACTGCCAGCGAATAGCGTCACCGCGCGGCGCCACTCTCACCGCGAACCCACTACGCGCGAACTTCACGGCGCGAATTTGGTATAATGAAGTCACACGACGGAACGCGATCGATCCACATCTACCAGGGTGGATGTGCGCAGCAGAGGGAGCAGACGCCGATGCCACTGTACGAGTATTACTGCGCGGACTGCAAAGACCGCTTCGAAATGTTGACCAGCTATGCCGCTTCACAAGCCGATACGATCGTGTGCGCCAGCTGCCACAGTACCAAAGTGCGCAAGCTGCTCTCACTTACCGCGAAGCGCGTGCGCAGTGGTGGTGGTGATGACTTCGGCGATGCCTTTGGCGGCGATGATGTTGGGGATGACGGCGACGACCTGGGGGGTGGCGGCTGCGACTGTGGCGGGGCGTGCAGCTGCGGCAACTGAGCGGGCGGGCACCGGGCGCCACGACGCGGTACGAGGCCCCGAGCGCACACCCGTAGCGGAGCTGTCGCCATTACGACTCGCGTTTGCCCAGATACTGTTCCAGCAAGTCCTGGGCATGACGAGCGACATCGGGGCGCAACGCGTAGTAGGTCAGCCGCTCGCGATCATAGAGCGTGACAAGGCCGGCGGCGCGCAGCTTGACCATATGGTGCTTGGTGGTCGCCTTGGTCAGATCGAGGCGCTCGGCCAGTTCGGTCAGATACATCTCACGCTCGGATAACAGGTGTAAGACGCGCAGCCGGGTATCATCGCCCAACGCCTCAAAGAAGTGCAGGATATCGGCAGCTGGATCATCCGCATGCCGGCCGACCCTGGCCGGTTCCAGGCGTGCGTCATCCACCGGTGGGCAGAACGTCAGTGTTCCGCGCCAGAAGTGATAGAAGACGGCGGGCCTTCCGAAGTAGCAAGGCGCCAGCACGATCCGGCGCAGACCAGCGGGACGCTCCCACTGTACGCCGCGCATCGCCTCCTGAATGAACACATGAGCCGGCAGCTCGCTGCGCCGCCGTTCGAGCGCGGCCTTCTCCCGTTGTACCATCGGCATCAGCCGCGGCACCTCGGCGGCGAAGGCCGCCTCATGCCAGACGCGCAACGCCGCCAGCAGCGCGACTCGTGTGCTTTCGGGATCATCGATGACCGCGCTGACCGTCGGCCAGAGGTCCTCGATGTAGCGCGTCAGTAATCGTGTCTGCGTCTCTTTGCTCCGCGGCGAGGCCAAGGTCTCGGCGAGCACCTCGGGCCAATCAGTCCCCAGCCCATCCTGATCCAGCAGCACCTCGACCACCTCATTGACCGGCAGTGTTCCCAGCCAGTCCAGGAAGTGCGGCACGTCGCGTGGTTCGGGGCAGCGCCAGACGAGCGAGATGAGAGTCGCGTGCAGTGAGTGCGCGCGGCCGTCGCCGAGAAAGTGACCGAGCACATCAAGTGCGGTAGCATCACGTGCGATACAGTGCGCGCGGGCGGCTTCGATCCAGCCACGGCCGATATCGAAGGCGGTAAAGTCGAATTCAGGCGAGGCCAGCGCGACCCGCAGACTGATTAGAAAGTCATAGAGATCGCATGCGATGATCTCGACATCGGGCGCGCGTCCACGGCGCAGATCCACCATTGGTGGCGGCGCCGCCTTCCCATCCGTCTTCGTATCCACCTGTGGCCTCCCCGCATGCTGGGCCGCCGCACTTCGGACCCCATCATTGGGGAGAATACGTGGTACCTCAGCGCACCCATTGTATCAGCCCAACCACGCGGTTGGTGGTGGCGTGGAACTGCCATGCCGGGAGATTCACTCAAGTCGGTGTACGCCCGCTCAGGTTCGCTCCTCGCGACCCGCGCGGGCGATGCCATCCGCCCGGTCGATCAGATGGCGCGCATGCTTCTCACCGTTGTAGCTCAGGCGTATGCGTTTGCCCTCGAAGACCGTATCCAGATGCACTGGCCGGCCCCAGATGAGATAGACATACTCCAACGTCTTCTCGGCGTATGGCAAGTCCATTTCCTGCCCCTCGAAGTGATGACGGAGCAGGAGCTCGCTATTGGTGTTGAGGTCGCCATCGTCAATGGTGAGGTAGGGATAGCCGAAGTTCGTCATGCTCGCCACGATCGAGTCACGCACCGTTTCCCAGTTCTTGTCGACGATCACCCACTCGTCACCGACTTTGCGATAGACGTAGAGATCCAGGTCGTGAATCAGATCCTTAGTCAGGTAGTTGCGCAGGAACGAGACATCGTTCTCCTCTTCGCGCACCTCAAAGATCTTTTTGCGGCCCTGGCCGGGCAGCATACCCGCCGCGATCTGCTCCTCGGTTGGGTGATCCCAGCGGCGCTCGATGTCCTCGAGCATTTTGAATCCCAGATGGTAGGGATTGATCCGCATCCGCTGTGGCGCCAGCACACCGCTATGCAATTGGGCGAATTCGGTGTACTCCGCATCGGTCAGATCGAGCTCACGCAGGATACGCGCATGGGTCAGGCTGGCCCAGCCTTCGTTGAGCACCTTGGTTTGCATCTGCGGCACGAAGTATTGCATCTCCTCGCGCACGATCAGCAGGATGTCGCGTTGCCAGTCCTCCAGGCTCGGCGCGTGCTCGGCCATGAAGAGCAGCAGGTCCTTTTCGGGGTCAGGCAGCCCGCGCCGGCGCGCGGGCGGCGTCTCATCGGCCTCCTCCTCATCGCGGCGGTCCAATTTCCACAGGTCATCATAGGCCGTCTCGCGTTCCGCCTTCGCCTCGCCGCTTGGATGCGCTGCCTGGTCTGCCGCCGTTCGCCGTTTGATGTGGACGTTGGGATCAATGTGCTCCTCGATCGCCAGCACCGCATCCAGAAAGCGCTCGACCTCCAGGCGGCCATGCTCGAATTCGTAGCGCCGAATGCGGTCCGCATTGACACTGACCTTGTCGATCATGTTGGGTGGCGTCTGCTTGAAATAGGCGTTGTGCTTGAAGAAGTCCGTGTGGCCAAAGACGTGCGCGATGACCAATTTCTGTTGCAGCAGACTGTTCTGCTCCATGAGGAAAGCGTACGATGGGTTGGTATTGACCACCAACTCGTAGATCTTGCTCAGACCATAGTCATACTCAGTCTTCATCCGGTAGTAGGTCTTGCCGCGGGTCCAGTGACTGAAGCGCCCCGGCAGACCATAGGAGCCGAATTCATACATGATATTGGCGGGCACGAGCTCGAAATGGACGGGAAAGGGGTCTAGATTGTAGCCACGGGCCACATCCCAGATGGTTTCGATGGCGTCGGCCAACTGCGAGACGAACTGTTCATCGGGTGTCCGGTCTGGCATACACCGCTCCTCGTGCGTAGGGGCGCATGGGTATGCGCTCGGTGGTGGCGCAGGGGCGCATGGCTATCGCGGGCTATCGCGCAGCGGCGCCCTGGACGTTAGGGACTAGCGGGCACTGTCTCGCGCGTGGCGAAGAACTTGCGCAGCGCTGGATAGACTTCCTTCTTATCCGAGACCGTTACCGCGATGAATTTCGGGTCCTGGATCTTGGTATAGGCCGACATCAAGGTGCTGGGCGAGCGGTAGTGGCCCTCGCGGATCTCGCCGTAGCCGAAGATGTTGCAGAGCTCCATCAGCTTGAAGACCAGATTCACACAGCGCTCGTTGTCCCAGGGCAGGTTGTCACCGTCCGAGAAGTGGAAGGGATAGATGTTCCAGTCATCGGGGTTGAAGCGCTCCTGGATGATCTGCAGCGCCAGTTCGTATGCCGAGGAGACCTGCGTGCCGCCGCTCTCGCCATGCGTGAAGAATTCCTCTTCCGTCACCTCTTTGGCCTCGGTGTGGTGGCTGATGAAGACGATCTTCACGTTGGTGTATTTGGTGCGCAGGAAGCGCACCATCCAGAAGTAGAAACTGCGGGCGATGTATTTCTCGAACTCGCCCATCGACCCGCTCGTGTCCATCATCGCGATCACCACGGCGTTGGATTGATACTTGATGGTCGGCTCCCAGACCTTGAAGCGCAGATCGTCGTTCTTCAGATGCTTGAAGCCGGGATCACCCCGGGCCGCATTGCGCTTCATATTCTCGAGAATCGTACGCTTCTTGTCCAGGTTGGCCATGGGCCCCACCCGGCGCACATCGGTGAAGCGCACCGCCTCGGTCTCCATCTCGGCCAGCTTCTTCTCTTCGAGGTTGGGCAGCCCCAGGTCCTCGAAGATCATCGCGGCCAACTCGTCGAGCGAGATCTCCGCCTCGTAGTAGTCGTAGCCAGGTTCCTCGCCCGCCTCGCCGCGCCGCCCGCGCCCCGGTTGTGGATCGCTGGCCACAACGTCGCCGACCTCACTGCTGCCATCTCCCTGGCCCGCGTGGTTCTGCCGGCCGGGATCGTAGCGGAAGCGGTACTCATCCAGCGAGCGAATCGGAACCTTGAGCACTTTCTTGCCATCGGAGAGAATGATGCTCTCTTCGCTGACGATATCGCCCAGGTTCTTCTTGATCGCCTCGCGAATCTTTTCCTTATGGCGCTCCTGATCCACCGCGCCCTTGCGATGTAGCGACCAATCCTGACGTGAGATTGACATGCTCGTCCTCCCCGCGCGCTCACCAAGGCCAACCCAGCATACTACCGAGCGTACTGCCGAGTGTACTACCGATTGAGCAATGAGCCAACGTAGCGCAGCAGTTCATTGGCGCATACCGAGCAGTATCCATGGTCGCTCATCAGCCGGCTGACGACCTCGTTGGTCCGCTTGAGCTGTTCCGCGTCCGGCGTCTTGGTCGACGTGGTGATCTTCACCACATCGCGCAGGTCGGCGAAGAGCTTCTTTTCGATGGCTTCCTTCAGCCGCTCGTGGCTCGTGTATTCGAACGACTGCCCACGGCGCGCCAGCGACGAGATGCGGATCAGGATCTCTTCACGAAACGCTTTCTTCGCGTTGTCGGTGATGCCGATTTGTTCCTCGATCGAGCGCATTAGGTGCTCGTCGGGTTCCATGTCCTCTTCGGTGATCGGGTCCTTGACCTTGGTCTTGTTGCAGTAGGCTTCCACATTGTCCAGATAGTTGTTCAGCAGCGTTCGCGCCGATTCCTCGAAGGAATACACGAATGCCCGCTGGACCTCTTTCTGGGCGATCGCGTCGTACTCCTTGCGCGCCTCGCCGATGAAGTTGCGGTAGCGTTCGCGCTCTTCGCTATTGATACTCGTATGCTGTTCCAGCCCATCGCGCAGCGCACGCAACGCATCGATCGGATTGATGCAGGTGACATGCTCGCGCACCAGCGCGCTCGAGAGTCGGTTGATCACATAGCGCGGCGAGATGCCTTCCATGCCCTCGCGCACCGTCTCATCTTGCAGCTCCCGGATATCCTTCTGCTTGAAGTCCTCGATATCCTCGCCGTCATAGAGCTTGAGCTTCTTCATCGGGCTCATGCCCGCCTTCTTCGAACCTTCCAGCCGGGTGAGCACGGCGAAGGTGCTGGCCACCCGCAGGGTATACGGTGCGATGTGCACGCTCTTGAGCGCGCTCTGCTTCAAGAGCTTTTCGTAGATTTTGACCTCGTCACTGACCCGCAGGTTGTAGGGCACCTTGACCAGAATCATGCGATCTTGCAGCGCCTCGGACTTGCGGTTGCCCACAAACGATGAGTACTCGTTCTCGTTGGTATGGCTGACGACCACTTCATCGGCGTAGATCATCGAGAAGCGCCCCGTCTTGATGTTCTGCTCCTGCGAGAGAGTTAGCAGCACGTAGAGAAACTTCTCATCGACTTTGAGCAGTTCGATGAACTCCATGATCCCGCGGTTGGCGATGTTCAATTCACCGTCAAAGCGGTACGCGCGCGGGTCGCTCTCGACGCCCACCTCGCCAATGGTGGACAGATCAATACCGCCTACTAGCTCAGCGATGTCCTGGCTCTTCGGATCAGACGGCGTGAAGGTGCCAATGCCCGAGCGATGCTTCTCGCTGAAGACCATGCGCCGCACGGGGACGCTCTCGATCTTGCCGCCATACTTGTTGTCAAGCATCCAGCGGCAGTGCGGGCAGAGTTCACCTTCGATATAGAGACCAAATTCCTTCTCGACATCATCGCGCAATTCAACGGGAATCAGATGGAGCGGCTCTTCATGCATGGGACACTCTTTGATGGCATAGGCCGCGCCCGTCTCCAGGCGTGAGAATTCCTCGAGTCCATGCTTCAGGAGCGAGACGATGGTTGACTTGCCGCCGCCCACCGGCCCCATCAGCAACAGAATGCGCTTTCGTACCTCCAGGCGCTGGGCTGCGGAGTGGAAGTACTCCACGATCTGTTGCAACGGCTTTTCGAGGCCGAAGATATCATTGCTGAAAAACGTGTAGCGTGGCTCGCCCAGACGGGTGGTTTCAGTGCCCGCGGCCATAATCATGTTGTAGATGCGCTCGTGTGAGAGCTGCGCAACGTCTGCCTGGTGCGTGGCGAGCTCGAAGTACTGCGCAAACGTGCCCTCCCATGCCAGACTGCGCTCGCGGTCGCGGTACTCTTCCAGACGCTTGATCAAGTCCATGCCTATCCCCTTCCTCTTACAAACAGGCCGTGAGTCAGTGACCAACGGAGGGACACCTCAGCATACGGTGCGGGGGTCTCACAGAGACCAGACTTCATGCGATCGTGCTCGCGCTGGCGCACGATCGCGTGCTTTGCACCGAGCACTGCGAACTGGCAATTTCAGGCGCGCGGCTGGCGGATAGGGGCGAGCCACTCATGCGCGTGAACGCCATTGCACTCGTTTAGTGGCGCTTGACCGCTCTGGCAGAGTTCCGACCACTGCGCAACAAGCCGCCAACCCCACTCGCAAGGCCACTCGAGACAGTGCCTCGTTTGCATCGGATACTCCAGCTACGGCGGAACATCGGATGCGTTGCGATTTCGGCAAGCGTGGGCTCACGGGCGAGTAGTTCGTGGTCGGCAACGTGAGCGGACGCGAGTGTCTGCCTACTCAGTGATGGGATGAACACGCCCAAGGGCTACTTCTTCTCAACCGCGCTGGTCGAGATGGAACCAGTCGTTCGGTGTGTTCAGTCCGGTTCGGTCATTGGTCTATTTGGATGAGAGCCTTCGCCGAAAGGTGTCCCAGGGGCTTTGGGTGCTTGCGCACCTGAGCCCCTGAATGCGTGCTGACGACTACCATGCACTGTAGAGTGCTAAGCACAATATGTGCCATGGTTGCGCTGAATCATGCTGCCAACTTAGCTTCTGGCATGCCGCGTCACCGACGGTGGAGCATGACTCGCGGTTCAGTTTTCGGGGGCACTGAACCGGCAGTGCACCCCGTGAGGTGGCGTCCCGTAGACGAGAAGGCGGTTTCAGGCACCCTGGAGTTTCAGGCACCCTGGACTCGACGGTATTGGCAGAATAGCACACGAGCACGCGGTTGGCAAGAAATGTGTTCAGTTCGCGACGAGCGGCGGTCCACCCGCGAATTGGACCATCAGCACCGAGCAGCGGCCCATCGGTCATGCCTTGGTGGCCACTGTCTCGCCTTCGCACTCTGTGTGTGTGATACTGGACGCATGCGGAGCCGTTACGGTGTGACCCCATGACACGCGGCGGCGATAAGGCGGCCCAGAGAGGATGCATCACGTTGCAAGATCATGAACTCATCGGCCTACTGGAAACGGTGCTGGGGCCGGTGGTCGCCGACCTCTCCGCATCTCTCAATGAACTCCTCGAACGGACTCCACGGCCAGCGACCGAACCGCGCGACGTCGGGGCGTCTCGCAAGGACACCGTCACGACCTTGCTTTCGAGCCGTCCCGCGGTTGGCCTCGCGTTGCTGGATACCGCATCACTGCGCATTCAAGCGGCAAATCTGGCGTTCCTGCAACTGTTGGGTAAGTCTGGCAAACCAGCGGATGCCGTTGATCGTCGTCTGGATGAGCTTGCGCCGCAATTGGCTGGCACGGAGATGGACGATGCGTTCAAACATGTGGCCGCGACGGGCTATACCTTTGCCGCCATCATCGCCGACAACCGCGCGACGGGCACCAGTTACTTGCGCTGTGCGCTCAGCCCGATTCGGCAGGGAGCCGGTGTTTTCACCGAACTCCTGCTGACGCTGATAGACATTACGGGTGAGGTTTCCACGCGGGAAGCGCAGCTCGAGCGCCATCGGGCGTCCAAAAACCAAATGGCCAGCGTCGAGGGCCAATCACTGCGCGTGGCCGTGCGGTCGACCACCACGGAACTGCTCGCAGGCAGCCTGAGCATGGAGGACGCACTGGCCCGATTGGGTGAAGATATCGTCGCCGAGCGCGGCGACTGCTGCGCGATCTTCGCACTGGGCGAAGGCGATCTCCTGCAGCTCGCCACGCTGGCTCATCGTGACGCGAGCCAGAGCCCGCGTCTGCGAGCCGCCTTCGCTGAAGACGCACCCCAACCTGACGCCGACATCATTGGCCAGGTCGCCGTGAACGGCACGAGCCTGCTCGTCGGGCACTGGGGACCGCAACACACCGCGCAGGTCTCCGCCAATCTGCGTGAGGATTTCGAGGCCGCGCACATCGAATCATTGGTGTGTGTGCCGCTCCGTTCGGCGCCCCATATCGTCGGGGTGCTCGTGGTCTTCTCCACGCAAGCGAACAGCGGCGGGACTGGTCGCATCTTTCAGAGCGAGGATGAGACGCTGTTGCAGGAAGTGGCCGACCAGATCGCCCAGGCCATTCAGACGGTGCTGCTGCGCGAGGACTTGCGCATCACACAGGCGGAACACGTGGCCGTGCTGGACACCAGCTCAGAGGGCATCGCCATCTATGATGCGGCTGGCCGGCTGCGATCCATCAATCCCGTGGGCCGCCAGTTGCTCTCGCGGCCCGCTGAAAACGGGCCTGAACGCGGTCCGGCAAGCGGTCCGGCGCTTTTCAAGCGCACCTTCCTTGATCCTGACGGCCACCAGCTGCAGGCGGGTGAACTGCCCTGGTCGCGCGCGTTACGCGGTGAACACGTGGGTGCGCTCGCGCCGGTGCCGATCATCGTGGAATGGGCGGGTGGAGCGCAGCGGCTGCTGCACATGCGCGCCGCGCCGATTGCCGAGGATGCCGGTGGCGCGCGTGGGGCGATTGTCACCATGCGGGAGGCGCCGGCCGCTCCACTGGCGGGTCACGGTGCCGCGCTGGGCGGCGAAGTAGCGTGGGCCCATTGGCGCGAAACCATGGAGTTGCTCGATGAGGCCGTGGTCTTGTGCGATCCAACCGGCGCCGCGCTGTTCGTCAATGCCGCGGGGCGGGCGTTGCTCAACCTGCCGGCGGAACTGGTGAGCGAAGACGACAGTCGCGTGCATGGCAACGTCTGGGAATACGTCTATCAGCCGGACGGCACGCCATTGCGCGAGCACGATAGCCCGGCAGCCCATGCGCTAGTGGAGGGGATAGTGCGCGGGCAGGCTGCTCGTGTGGCGCAGCCCGACGGAACGTCACGAACGGTGGTATGGGATGCGCGCCGCATCGATCGCGAAGATGGTACCGTCCTGGGAGTCGCGCTCATCGCGTGGCCGGTGCTCAAGGAACCGATTGACACGCAAACCACCCAACCCGTTCCCCTGGAGGTCGCGCCGGCCGGCAAGACGCTGCCGACGACGACACTGCTTCCCGGTCGCTCGCTCATCGATCATCTGCCGGCGACCCAGACCCTCCTCACGGGACGGACGCAGGCGGCTGATGAATGTGATCTCACGGAAGTCTGCGCGCGCGAGGCGCGTGCGCACCATGGCACCGAAGGGCGGCGGCTGGAGATTCGCCTGCCACGGCGCCGCGTGCTCGTGCCAGCCCGGGCCGAACTGCTCGAACGCGCGGTGACGGCGCTGATCTCGACGGCCGCCGATGCGCTGCCTGCCGGCGCGCCGCTGCATCTGGCGGTGTGGATCGAACGCTCGGCGACGGATGGCACCGCTGATCGCACCACCCTGGTGCCCCCCGCCTTCGACATCGGCCAGTTGAACACCTTGTTGCTGACGCCCGATCGCCTGGCCGAGATGGCGCCGCCAACCAGGGCCGTCACGCCCGGGCACCAGCCGGGGGTTCCCTCGGCAGCCGCCATCGTGCGCATCTGCAGCCCAAATGTGCGCCTGCCAGTGGCGGAGACGGCGGGCTTCGTCGAGTGCCGCGCACTCGTCGAGCAGGTGGGTGGACGCGCGTGGGCTCGTGTCGATCCCGTGCTCGGCCCCACGTATTCGTTTAGCGTGCCGGTGAGCGATGCCCAGGATTGAGGCGGCGCCCGCGGCACGTGCCCGCTCCCGTATGCCGATGTCGCACCACGCCACGAATAGGACGGAATGGTGTCACTGGCAACCGTGTGGTACACTGATCGTGGCGAGGTGGGCGCACCGTCGCGTGCGGACGCCTTCATTCCCCGTGTTTGGCGGTGTTACACGAGACGATGGCCTTGACTTCCGTGGATGCAGAAGAAGACAATCAGTGGTGCGGGTTGCGCGCCAGTTGGCGATCTGATACCGCTATACAGCCAAGAGAAAGGAGCGCCGGATGGGCAGGCTGCCCCCGGCTGCAACATCTGAGTGAGCGAAGTGATAATTAAAGAGGGCGAGCCGTTCGAGACTGCCCTCAAGCGGTTTACGCGCAAAGTGCAACAGGATGGTCTGCTCTCCGAGGCGAAGCGCCGTCAGCACTACGAGCCGCCCAGCGTCAAGCGCAAGCGCAAGGCGGACGCGCGGGCCCGCAAGGCCCGTAAGGCCAAGGCCAAGGCAGCGGCGCGCGGCATGTAGCCGCCTCACACGCTCTCGGTCGGCTTCACGTCATCATGGCATGATGCGAAGCCGACCGTTTGTTGTGTCCGCGCGGCGGTACCCTTCAGGCCATCCGCCAGGGACCGCCAGGACCCAGGAGTCCCACACGCGCTGGTACCTTTAGGCCGTGCGGCTTCCAGCAGAGGGGCTGACCGGCCGCCCTGTGTTACACTGCCAGAGACTCAGGGCGTGCGCTCCCCAGCGGCCCTGGGACGCCCGTTCTATGGCGCGCGACCAGTGTCGGCGCAACCCAGGCAGGCGGCCGTGTCAGCCGCATGCTGCCCGACAGGTTTGAGGCAACCGTGGTCTTTGATGTCCAGCGTATCGCCGATCTTTCGCGCGCGGCCGAAGCGCTCATCGCTGGGCCGCCAGAATATCTGCGCGCGTTCATCGGTGACGAGGCGGAGGTGCGACTGCAGCGACGCGCGGTGGTGTTGGCCTCGCTGCGCGATCAAGAAGCCGAAGGCCGGGTTGGGGTCTCGGTCGACGAACTGGCCGCCGATCTGGAGGCGGTACTCCGGATACGCAACGCCCCGCAGCCCGACGATGCGCGTGCCGATGTGGTCGAGATTCTGCGCCAGCTCGAAGGCTGGCAGGCGGTGGATGGTGGCCTGGCGCCCGAGCGTGCCGAGCGCGATGGTCTGCGCCGGCGCATCGAGCGCGACTATGCGCTGGGCCGGCCCATGCGCGTGTTCCTGCCGCACTGGGATGAGGTGCAGCGCGCGTTGCGCCGGCGCTACGTCAGCCTGAGCGCCAATTACTTTGCACAGGCGATTGCCGCGCTCGATGCCTTGCTGGACGAGCTGCACTTCGAGGACCCCGATCCGTTGCGCTGCCACTCGGCCTGGGGATCGCTGAGCCAGGCGCTGCATGGCATCAATACGGAATCGCGCGACTTCGCCCGCGAACTGCGGGCGCTGCGCGTGGACGGCAATCATCCCGAGGTCCTCGCCGATATCGCCGATCGCCTGGGCATGCTGCATGAGAAATTCTTTCGCGTCGCGGCCGAGGGCGCCGCGCAGGTCCGGCAACGCCTGGCGACGCTGCGCGACGAACGCCACGATGGCGAGAATGTGCGGCGGCTGCAGTGGTCGCTCCGGCTGCGTGAGGAGGAATGGAGCGTTGGGCTGGGCGAGAGCGGGGAGGAACGCGAAGAACGTCTGGAGGCCATCGCGCAGGATGTCGTGCGCGAGCTGGGGCTCTTCGAGCGCTTCATGGCCGAAACGGGGCCTGGCTCGTGGCGTGAGGGGGCGCGCCTCATCAGTCTGGCGCTGGTGGACCTCACCGAGCGCATCCATTCCGCCATCGCGCTACGCCTGCAGCAGACGCAAGCTATCGCGGCGCTGCTCCGTCGGGCGCGGACGCTGGCCGAGGGGGGCGCCAACGCGACCACTAGCGCGCGCGAGTGGCTCTGGAATGCCTCGGGCGCGATGCACGCGGCCATCTGGGTGCAGCAGCCAGCCACCAGCGACGAGCAGGTGATGCTGGATCGCTGGCTGTCCGGCCATGGCGGTTCACCATTGCCGCTGGTGGATGACGAGACCTGGCACCGGTCGATGCGGCCGCGCTACAAGCCACCGCCGCCGCCACCGCCGCTGCCACTCGAAACGGCTGACGACTGGAATCCGGGGGACGATCCGCGTATCCGCGAGCACGAGCAGGCGCGCAGCCGGCTGGTCGCGCGCCTGATCTCCGCTGGATCGGCGGCGGCGATGGGCCAACTGGAATCCTTCGCCGAGTTGCGCATGCTGGCGTCGCTCCTCTGGCTGCCACGCGATAGCGCGCCGTTGCGCCGCCTGGGCCTGCGCATCCATGCGCCGGGCGCCGGCATGCCCGGCCGCGCGATCCTGCGGGGACCGAGCTTCGAGGTCGACCTGGACAACTACCGCTTCACCGCGACTTCAGCCGCGCAACGGCAAACCATCCAGGGCACGGTTGCGCCCGTCGCGCAGGTTCCCACGCGCTCGGCGGCGCCCGTCGCGCCACCCCCGCCGCCGCGACCCGCCGATGTGGCGGTGGCGCACCTGACGCACCCGCTGGTGGCGCCCATTGGCGTGAGTGCCAACCGTCAGAACGCGCCACTGGAGGGCACCCGGCCGACCACCCCACTGGATGATCCAGGGACACGGAGGCCGCTGGCGCCAGCCGCCACCACGGTGGATACCCGAGTTCCCGCTGGGCGCGAAGAGCGTCCAGCGCATCCCGCTCGCCGCTTCTGGCGACTGCCGGGTGGCCTGAGTCGCCGGCCATCTGACGAGCCATGATGCTGATGAGCGCATGCGGTAAGCCATGGCAGGCCAGACGCGATCAGATGCGCGCGGCTGAGAAACAGCAACGTGGTGGGGGCCGGTGTGCTGCGATCCGCGGTGCCAGGCGTCATGTCATCACTAGCCACTGGGGAGGAAAGGAGCTCTGATGCCGACCTATACGGGCCAGCGCGACCAGGAGGTTGCTCGTCGCGTGCGGCGCATGCTGATCGAGCAGAGCTGCGTGATGCAGGATGACTCTCTGGACGAGTTCATCTGGCTGACCAAGCACTTCACCAGCGAACAGCGTTTCTTCGAGGACGAGCTTGGCGGTCGGTTGGAGCTGCGCCTGGGTCGCTGGGCACGCGCCTACTGGCCGTCGCCACCGCGCCAGCGCGAGATGGTGATCGCGGATGTCTTCGAGTTGACGGCCCGCAAGCAGACCGCTTATGCCTGCCTGATTCGCGCCTATCGCAGCGTACGCCTGCTCGAAGCCGGCGAGAGCGCCAACGCGTTCCGCTTTGTCGAGATCTTCCGCTACGTTGCCGAGGAGGGCCAGCGCCAATCGCCCTGGCTCAGTTTCGACGAGACGCACATCAACGAAGCGCTGGTCGCGCGTGGCGACCAGGAGAACGACGATGA
This sequence comes from Ktedonobacterales bacterium, assembly GCA_036000225.1. Lineage (GTDB taxonomy): Bacteria > Chloroflexota > Ktedonobacteria > Ktedonobacterales > JADMIN01 > DASYGC01. The sequence continues at coordinate 15,391 of DASYGC010000187.1, forward strand.
CGATGAAATGCTCGTCGCCACGGCGTCAACCACCAAACCGCGCAAACGCGGCGGTGCCGCCAGTGCCCCGGCAAAGGTCGCCAGCCGCAAGTCGAGCGCGGCGGCTCGCGGCGCGGGCAGCGCCGCCCAGCGGGTGCGCGCCAATCAGCGCGCGTTCTACCAGGCCTTCACCGCGTTCGAGCGGCTGCGCCTGGTGCATCGCCTCGGCGCTGACGATCGCCAGCGCCCCGAAGAGCAGTTCCGGTTGGACGAGCGCGACTTCAGTGGGGTCTACGAATTCACCGATCTGATTGACCGGTTCCTGCCGCCATCCGGCCTGGTGCAGTACGACGACCTGAACCGCGACGAGGAGGACGCCTGATGATTGTGCGTGCGCCGCTTTCCGCGCCCCGCGACAAGCTGGGCGCCAACGGCCAGCGTCCAGACCCTGGCCGCGCCTGGATTCGCCGCATCCGGCTGATCAACTGGCATGGGCATGAGAACGCGCTGCTGGATGTGGCTGGCGATATGCTGGCGATCATTGGCGAGAATGGCTCGGGCAAGTCGCTGATCCTGGATGCCATCGACTGGGCGCTGTTTCCCGCGCCCAACAAGCAGTTCAACGCCGCGGCGCGCGAGGGCGGGCGCACCAGCCGCCGGACCCTGAGCAACACCATCCTCTTCTTCGACCCCCACGGCGTCGAGCGGCCCGATCGTGGCTGGCGCCGCCAGCGCACGGTGGGCTATTGCGCGGTGGAGGTGGAACACGAGGGCGAGGGACGTTGGGTCTATGGCGCCGCCGCCGCCGCCACCCCGCAATCCGCACATCCCTGGTACTACGCGCTGCCCGCGACCATCGAGCAGATCTTCTTCCTCGATGTCACCCCCAAGGGGCAGGTGCCGCTGCAGTTCGCGGATTTCCGCGAGCGCAACAGCGCCTGGACGGCCTCAGGTGGGGTCGTCTTCAACGCCACGCAGGCTGAGGACTACAACCGCCTGGTGGCACGACGCCTGCTCAACATCGAGGGCGCGGATTGGCAGCGGCGCTATGACGCGCTCTATGATGTGCTGCACCGCATGCTGGGCCTCAAGGTGGATGACGCGCTGGTGGCCGATCCCAGTGGCGTGGTGCGCCAGTTCCTGCCGGTCGTAGACCGTCCACACCTGGAGCGGCTGGTGGAGGGCCTGGAGGGCATCCAGCGGATCCACCGCGATATCGACGAATACGCGCGGCTGCGCGCGACCCTGGGCGGGGTGGTGGACGCGCGCCGCCGCTATCACGAGGCGGTGCTACAGCATGCGGCGCTGGGCTGGCTGCGCACCTGCTGGTCCGCCGATGACGCGACCCAGGCGCTGGCCGCCGCCGACGACAAGCACCGCGACGCGGAATCGCTGGCTCGTCAGGCGGAGGCCGACGAAGAGGCCGCGTATACCGAGGAAGGCACCGCGCGCCGCGAACTGGAGGCGCTGCAACAGTTGCACCAGGGCGACATCGTGCAGGCGGTGGCGCGCACCAATGAGAGTCTGGAAAACGCTCAGCGCGACTATGACCGGACCGCGCGCGAGCTCCGTCAAGCGGACGAGCGTCTGCAACGCTCGGAGACCTCGCTGGCGGCCGCGCGCCAGTCGATCGCGCATGAGGAGCACGAGGCGGCGGCGCGCCTCGAAGAACTGCGTACACGCGCACTGGGTGCGCTGGGCGGACTGCCCGAGCCGTTGACTACGGCGTGGCAGGCGTTGGGTGGCGCACCGGGCGACCAGGGCACCGCCGACGCGCTGCATGGCGCCTGGACCGCGACCGACAGCGAGCTCGCCGTGCTGGCCGCGCAGGTGGCACGCCTGGAAGAGCGCATCGTCGCGCTGGCCGCCGCGCGCCAGACCGAGCGTGACGCGCGCGCCCAGCATGAGGCGCTGGAGCAATCGGTCCAATCGGCGCGCCAGGGATTGTGGGCACGCTGGGATCGCATGGTCAAACGCTGGCCGGAAGGGGCTGGCGCCACGCCCAGCGCCGAGCCCAGCACGATGGTGCTTCCCTCGCTGGTCGAGTCCACGCAGCAACAGGCGGAGCTAGCCCACGCGGAGGTGCGCGACTTCAGCGCCCAGGGGGCGCGCCTGATGGTGCGGCTGGACGAGCTGGAGACCCGGCTCAACGATCTCGCGGTCGAATTGGCCCAGATCCAGGTTGAACCGGCGCCGCCGCTCTCGCGCGAACGCCAGCATGCCCTGCAATTGCTGCGGGCGGTGGATCCCTCCGCCACCCCGCTCTATCAAGCGGTGGACCTGGCGCATGAGTCCCTGGCCTGGGCCGATGCCATCGAGGCGTTGCTGGCGCATGGTGACGCGCTTACCCTGCTGGCCCTGGAGATTCCCATCGAGCAGGCGCGTGCCGCGGTGGGCGATACCGTCGATTGGCATGCCGTCGCCGCGGGTGCGGGCGCGGCGCGCGCTGGTCGCGGCACCGTGGCCGCCGCGCTGACGACGACCGCGCCGAACGCGCGCCGCTATCTCGATACGCAGTTCGGCGCCTGTGCGCTGGTCACGGAGCCGCAGCGTTCCGGCGACTACCTCTGTCCCGACGGCCAGTACCGGCTCGGGACGGTGGCCGGACGCGTGCGGCCCGTCGCGCGCGCGCGCGCGTTGATCGGACTCGCCCGCCGCCAGGCCGCCGCCGCCGCCCGCCGCGAAGAACTCACACGCGAGCGGGCCGATCTGCACCACGGGATCGAACAGCACCGTGCCGCCGTCGAGGCCGCGCGGGCCTCCGCCGCTGAGGCCGAGGCGCGGGCCAGGAATCTGGGCGAACTGGCGCATATGCTGGATGAGGTGGAACAGCGTCGCGGCGAGATGCGCACGTTGCGCCTGGC
>DASYGC010000188.1:0-7560 GCA_036000225.1 Ktedonobacterales bacterium
ACACTTCCGCTACCGCACACTAGCTAGTGCGCCTTGCTGGTCTTGTTTCCTTGTTTGGCGATGAAGAGGATGGCGACCAGAGCAACCAGGCCGATACCAAGAATCATCGGCAACGAGGCCAATGGTGTCGAGCTATCGGGCATCTGCAGGAGAAGCTGGCCGCCCGGGAAGAGATTACGGCTGACGTAATACACGATCGCTCCGCCCGTGACCAGGCCCGCGACCGCGCCAGCGACGCGATGGTTACCCGATGCCGGACGTTGACCATGCCAGCGCCCGGCATAGTAGCCGAGCAAGGTCATGCCGCCGAAGATCAGACCCGAAACCGTGCGCGTCGCGTTCGCGAGCGCAGTGCCGAGGCAGGAGTTCGCATCGACGGGCGAGGATGCCCCCACAAAGAGACCGGTGATGAAGCGATCGCCGCCGACAATGAGAAAGAGCAGCGTGCCAAGCACGATCGCGGTGGTGATCACCTCGCGTCCCCAGCCACGCTTGACGCCAATCGCGGCGGTGATCAGCAGGGTGATCAGCGCAAGGAGTGACGAAGTAATAGTCATGATGCTGGATGCTCTCCCTTTAGCTATTCTCGATGCTCTTGTGCATCGATCGCCTAAGACGAAATGCAAGTTTTATACCAGCGACCGGAGGGCGCTCGCTTGGTGCTGCCGCGGCAGTCGCAGGCGCCTGCATTGGCAGACGGCCCGCGGGAAATCGCGATAAGGTTCAAGCATGCCAGGTGGTCGCTCGGCCGCGAAAAGTACGCGGCAACCCATCGCCCGTTGCTGTGCTCGCGCTCACGATCATCCGGGGCGTAACGGGATGCGGTATAACAGGATGGGCGAGGAGGCCCGCGAATCGCGGCGCGATCATTCGCCGACACGAGCAAGGCGAGTTGAAACACCCCCCACGCACGTGCTACACTTCGTGAAGTATTGGGAACATGCCGAACTGGCGTGCTCCAAGGCAACCAGTGGAGGTCAGGCTATGGCGAGCGCGGGAACCGTGACATCTGGATCGTCGTCACCATCGGAATATGCCCATCCCGAAGTGCTGGTCAGCACCGAGTGGGTGGCACAACACCTGAATGATCCGGCAGTGCGCCTCGTGGAAGCTGACGAAGATCCGCTGCTCTACGAGGTAGGGCACCTGCCCAATGCCGTCAAACTGGATTGGCACACCGATGTGCAGGACCCGTTACGACGCGATTTTGTCAGCCGGCAGGCGTTCGAAGAGTTGCTGGGCCGCTATGGCATCGGCGCTGATACGACGGTCGTTTTCTATGGCGATAAGAACAACTGGTACGCCGCGTATAGCTACTGGTTGTTTCGCATGTACGGCCACCACGACTTGCGCCTGATGAATGGTGGGCGCACCAAGTGGGAGCAGGAGGGCCGTCAGTATACCAAGGATGTGCCACAGGTCACGCCCACCACGTACCACGCCGCGGCAGCGGATCTGAGCCTGCGGGCCTTCCGCCAGCAGGTGGAACAGGTATTGGGCCAGGCGGGCGTCGCGGCGCTAGTGGATGTACGCTCGAATGACGAGTACACCGGCAAGCTGGTGCACATGGTCAACTATCCGCAGGAGGGCGCCTCGCGCGGTGGTCACATTCCCGGCGCGCAGAACATTCCCTGGGCGACGGCGGCCAATGCGGATGGCACCTTCAAGTCGGCGGATGAACTGAAGCAAATTTATGGTGGCAAAGGCATCACCCCGGACAAAGACGTGATTGCCTATTGTCGCATCGGCGAGCGCTCGGCGCATACCTGGTTTGTGCTGACGCAGTTGCTGGGCTATCCCAGCGTGCGCAACTACGACGGATCGTGGACCGAGTGGGGCAACCTGGTCAACGCGCCGATCGAGAAGCCGTAGGCTTGCGGTCTGGTGGGCGCTACCGGGCGTACATCCGTACGCCCCTACGGAATCGGCAGGTGTACATCCGTACGCCCCTACGGAATCAGCAACGGAGTCTGTAGAGCAACGCCTGCGGTGTTGCCCTGCCGATGTGATGGGCTGGCGCACCTGGAGCGCGCGGCCACCAGTACGCCGTGGCGGCGCGCGCCACGGTGCCGTCCATCCCGCCCCAACGCGGCCAGCGGCCAGCGCAACTGGACGGGCATATGCCCTGCCCACCCGGACGCAACGGAGTCCGGGTCAGTGGGAAGAGAGCACAACAATGAGTATCGACCGCCAGGCGACCATCGAGTTTCTGGTAGACCATTACGAGCATCCGCGCAATCGCGGCGATCTGCCCGGTGCCGACGTGCATCAGGTAGGGGGCAACCCAGGATGCTCCGACCGCGTGGAGATGTTCGCGAAGGTGGATCCGCAGGGGCGCATCGAGCAAGTGACCTTCGAGGGTGAGGGCTGCACCATCAGCATGGCCGCCGCCTCGTATGTGACGGAAATGGTGCAGGGCATGACGCTTGACGAGGTCGAAAGCCTCAGCTTCGAGACCCTGGTGGACGATCTCGGGCGGGATGTTGTCATGGCGCGGCCCACCTGCGCCACCGTGGCGCTGGGCACGCTCAAGCAGGGCGTGCATGAGTTACGCATGAAGCGCCTGGCGGCGGGATGAAGCCCCGGCGCCGCCAGATCTCGCGCCACCAGGCGGCGGTGCTAAATGTCGGGAGCCTGGAGACCGTTCATCCCCAGCGTGAGGGAGATTTCCCCACCGTGGTGCAGGTCGTGCTCGATGACGTGCCAGACCACCCACCCGCGCGCGAGGCTGTGCATTTTCCCGTCACGTTCCCGCTCGATGGTCCCCTGCAGGTCGGCTGGTGTGAACCCGGCCAATGCCTCCTGCATCACCTGCCAGGTCTCCGCCATGCCGCTCACCAGCTCACTTGCCGCACGTGGCGGGCTCCCCGCGCCATCCCACTGGCCGATGGCGGCGAAGGCGTTATCCCCCACCCCCAGCGCCATGTGATACCAGCGCGAGCGTACGGCGATCACGTGGCGCGCGATCTCGTCGATCGAGCGCAGACCCGGCGCGGCGCGTAGCGCCAGCTGATCGGCGGAGAGCGGGGCAAGCGCCGCGCTCAAGTGCTCTTGATAGACGTGCCACCCCTGGGACAAGATCGCCAGCGTGACATTGGTCTCGCTCATGCGTGTGACTCCCTCATGCAACGGCGCGCCTTCAATCCTCGAGCTTGATGTACTTGTACTGCTCGGCGTACTCCATGTCGTGTCCATATTTGCGCGCGGTGCGACCCGTTTCGCGCGCCCAGGTGCGCATCCCCTCGGCCACATCCCAGTCACCTAGCTGGCTCTTGTGGCAGCGCAGAGCCTCGATCTTCTGATCCAGAAAGCCGCCGATATCCACCCAACGATCGGCCGTCTGTGTGCCGGAAATGTAGACCTCCCGCACGTTGTGCGGCGCCAGACCCTCGGCCGCCAGCTCGGGAAAGGCTAGCCGGGTGCTGGCAACCGGCATGATGGCCGCCAGGGTGGCCTCGCCGGCCGCGCGGTGATCGGGATGATTGATGTAGCCCTGGCCCGACCAGCGGACGGTGGGATCCTGACAGATGACGATGTCCGGCTTCACCTGGCGGATCACGCGCGCGATCGCGCCGCGCACCTCCAGGGTTGGTTCGAGGCGTGAATCCATGTAGTGCAGGAAGATCACGTCATGCTGGACGCCGAGCGCGCGTGCGGCCGCCTGCGCCTCCACCTGGCGTACCTTGACCAGTTGCTCACTGGTGATCTCTTTATCGCCAGCATCACCAACCTGCCCGTCGGTGACCAGGCAGTAATGGATGTCGGCGCCTTCGCTGGCCCAGCGGGCCACCGTGCCCGCACAGCTAAACTCGCCATCGTCGGGATGCGCCATGACGATCAATACGCGCGTGGGGCCTTTGGCCTGCTCAGACTTCTCGCTCATCGGGATTCCTCTCTGCGCTCTTGCTACGATATCATCTACTCATGTGGTGCGCGTTGGTTCCCCGCTGGCTCCCCCTCCCCGGCGCTGGGAGGGGTTGGGGAGAGGTCCTCGCGCCAGCTGCTCAGCAAGGTCAGCGCGCGGGCCAGCAACGCCTGGTGCGCGGGGGGGTTGAGCCAGCGGCTGATGCCCGAGGGGTGCGGCAGGGGCAGCAGGCGCACGCCGTCGCGTTCGGTGCCCGTGCCGATGACGTCCGCCAGCCGTGCCGGCCCCAGAAACGCCGCGATGGCCATCCCGCCCAGCAACAGGATGATGCGCGGGCGGATCAGGTCCAGCTCACGCAGCAGGAACGGGCGGCAGAGCGCCAGCTCGGCAGGCGAAGGCTTGCGGTCGCCACCGCCGCGCGGGTTGGGTCCAGGATCGCATTTGGTCAGCGCACTGAGATAGACACGGGCGCGAAAATCCTCCGGCGCGAAGCCAGCGCGCACCAACCAACTCTGTAGGATACTGCCGCCCGGCCCGCTGAAGGGGAGCCCCTGCTCCACCGAGCGGTGACCCGGCGCCTGGCCGACGACCATCACGTGATCGGTCAGGCGTCCGCGAAAGCCCGCCAACCCGCTGGCCCGGGCCAGATAGCCGGCTTCCACACAGCGCCGGCATGCTGCCATCTCACGCTGGAGCGCGGCCAGCGCTTGCGTGCGTTGGTCCGGTGTCCCTGACTGACTCGTGGCAGGGCATGGAACAAGGGTCGGTGGCAACGAGGAAATGGACCTGTATCCTTTCCAGTCCGCTCAGGGCTGGCGCGTGCTGGGGCCAAGCTCCAACTCGTCGCGTTCCAGCCGGCCATAGCGCGCGCGATAGTAGAGCAGCGGATGGGCATCGCTGCTGCCCTGCGCCTCGACTCGTCCGATGATGATGCTGTGATCGCCACCGGGATAGACGGCGGTCACACGGCAATCCACGAACGCCAGGCACTCATCGAAGATCGGCGCGCCGGTTGCCACCGTGTGGGTCGCGACATCGCAGAAGTCCGTGAGCTTGGTGTCGCCCTGGCTGGCGAAGCAGCGCGAGACATCCGCCTGCTCGCTACTGAGAAAGTTGACCGCGAAGGCACCGCTCTCGGTGATGAGATCGTGGGCATAGTTGCGGTGCTCGATGCAGACCAACACCAGGGCAGGGTCAAGTGAGACCGAGCAGAAGGCATTGACCGTGATGCCAGCGCGTTGCGCGCCATGGGCGGTGGTGACGATGGTCACGCCGGTAGCGAAGCGGCCCATCACCTGGCGGAAGGCATTAGGGTCCACACTCATCAATCGACTACTTCCTTCGACAGCGCGCCAAGGGGGTTCGCCGCTCAAGACGTTACCTGCTGAAGTATACCTGTCGTGTCCCGATGGGCGCAAACGGACGTACACGCTGACACGCCGCGGTCGCCGCCAGCGGTATCGCGGACTCCACGCGTCGCTACTCGCCACGTCGTTCACCCAACCGCTCGAACTACACGCGCAGAGCAACGACAGCCCGCGGTAAGCGGTTCCTCCGCGGCAATTGGGGACGTTCACACCAGCAGAGTGGCTGCGTGGCGCGTGGGATACGCCGCTGGTTGTGATCCCGTGTATACTGGTCGGCAGGGAGCGACGTCGCGTGACGACGTGGGGAGAGGAAGCGTTATGCGCATGGCGTACGGCATACGGCGGGGCATCACGTGGCTGGTGAGCGCCCTGATAGTGTGTAGTGTGGCACTGGGCGCGACGGCTCTGTTTCCGCGACAGATTTTCGCGCACGGCAACTTGAATCGCACCGCTCCCACCATCACCCGCACCCAGATACTCGCGCGCGCGCGCACCTGGGTGGATGCGGGCGTCCCCTACAATCAGGGCGGGTGGTATCGCGGCTACCGTGAGGATTGTTCGGGATTCGTCTCGATGACCTGGGCGCTGGCGCAGAGTTACACCACCTATACGCTCGACGTGGTCGCCCACCCGATCGCCCGCAACGCGCTGCAACCCGGCGACATCCTCAATAAGCGCGATGACATCGGGGGCTCGGCGCACGCGCTGCTGTTCGCCGGCTGGGCCGATGCCTCGCACACCACCTACAACGCCTACGAAGAGACCCCTGCCTGGGGAGGCGCGCACTACACGACCGACATTCCCTTTCCCTACTGGCCTGGCACCTATCGCACCGTCACGGACTACCACCCGATGCGCCTCAACGGCCTGGCGAACTTCACGCCCGCCATCCCCACCGGCCCACACGCGCCGAGCACTTCCATTGCCGCCGGCGGCCCCGCGACCATCTACATCGGCGATGTGGGGAGCACGCTGCATGCCCTCGACGCCCCACACGCGCGCGAGTTGTGGCGCTATCAGGCGAGCGGGCCGCTGACGAGTCTCGTGGCCGCTAACGGGCAGGTCACTCTCGCGGCACAGAGCCCCATCGTGGATGTGCGGGGGCACCGCTCGCTCACCTTTACCGCGCTCAACGCGACCACCGGCGTTGTGCTCTGGCACTGGATTTCCACCTGTCTGACGGGGCCCAGTGCCTCACCCTTCGCCTGCGAAGATGTGGGCCAGGCGGCGGGCGCGATCTTCGTCGCGTCTGGCACCACCCTCACCGCGCTCGATGCCGCGACCGGGCAGCCGCGCTGGTCCTATGCCACTGGCGCCGCGACCATTTCAGGCTTCACGACCGCTGGTGCCAGCGTCTACCTCAGCGCTACTACCCCGCAGTCGGGCGATCAAGCCAGCGGGGTGGATATCGCCGGGCATGCCCCCCAGGCGCTCCCCGCCGCACCCGCCACCACTGGCACCCTGGTCGCGCTGAACGCGGCCACCGGCAGTTTGCTCTGGAGTACGCCGACAGCGGGCGCGGTCGCCAGCGGCGAACTGGTCGCCACCGCTGATGGCGTCTACGCGGCGGTCCAGGTGCCACAAGCGGCCGGTCAGGACATCGAAGCGTTCGATAGCCACACCGGCAGCGGTCTCTGGCATGTCGCTGTGTTAGGTGACGCAACGGGATTGACGGTCCTGGGAGGGACCATGTACCTGACAATTACTGGCTCCAGTCAGGCGGGCGGCCTAAATGCTCTCGCCGCGCGTACCGGCCAGCGCCTCTGGAACGTGCCCTGTGGCACGGGAGCGCCGCTGGTCACCGCGACCGCGGTTTATACGGTGTGTACCGCTGCCTCTGGCGCACCGCGTCTCGAGGCGCTCGACCCCGCCAGCGGCCTCGCCTTCTGGCAGCGCCCGCTCGGCGCCACCGGCGACACTCTGGCGATCGCCACGCTGGCGGACGGCAACGTCTACGCGACCGCGACGCGTGGGGCGACCGTTCCAACCACGACGCCAACGGCAAACACGACGAATGCGACGAGTGCGACACTTGCTACCCCTGCGGTCGCCGCGGCGGCTGGCGCGAGCGGAGCCGCCACCGTGTTCGCGCTGGATGCGGCGGCGGGCGCCGTGCTGTGGCAGCGTGCTGGAACGCTGGCGGCCGCCGGGCGTGGCCGCGCGTGCGTAGCGAGTGCCACTGGCACCCTCACGGTCGTCGCGGCGCGCAGCGGTGCATCTAACTGGCTTTTCGAACTGGGCGGACTCCCCATCGGTGCGCTGGTCGCGATCGCCGAGTAGGGTGGCCTGCTCGCGATCCGTCACCATCTCGCCCGCTGCCACCTGTTC
>DASYGC010000189.1:0-2896 GCA_036000225.1 Ktedonobacterales bacterium
TGGCCTGGCAGAGCGAGCATTGCGAGCGGCAGTACCGGCGGAGCGGGCAGCGGCAGTCGACAGTAGCCTGCCCACGGCGCGGATGGCCAGTCCCGCCTCTTGCGCCGCACGCGCTCCGGTCACTGTGCCGTTGCGGCGCGCCAGACGGCGCCGCGTTGGGCAGACACGGCGGCCGGCCACGCACATCGGCGCCAGGGCGCCTCTCACGCGCGGGAGGTCGCAACTGGCGCAACGGGCGCTGGTCCTGTGTGCGATGCTCCTTGTCGTCGCGGCGGGTCTGCTGGGACGTGGCGCCGCACTGTCCATGCGCCACGCGACGCGCATTTCGCTGGCGCTGGCGCGCGTCGCGGGCTACGTGATCGCGCAGCAATGGAGCCACGATGAGCCGCGCGTGCTCGCGGTCATCGAGCCACGCAGCGGCGCCTGGCGGACGCTCTGGCCGGCGGGGCAGGTGGTCAATGGCGAGTGGCAACCGGCGACTCCCTTCGCTGGCTACATCTGGCTGACTGCGCCGGCGTATGCGCCAGCGACGCGAACGTTGGCATTCACGGCGCGCGATAGCGCGGGAGGCGCGAGCATCTGGGTGGCGCCTATCGCGTTTGGCGCGGATGGCTGGCCGGTCATCGCGGCGCCCGGCCCGCGTAAGCTGGTGGCCGATTGTCGTCCCTGCGACACGCTCGCCTGGTCGCCCAGCGGCCAATGGCTGCTGTTCAATGGTCCAGCTGGACTCGCGGCGCTCTCGCCTACGAGTCTGCAGCGGCAGTCGGTCACCGCGACGGTGGGCGATCAGTGGCCCGCGTGCGCCGCGGATGGGCGCTGGTTGGCGTATCAGCGGCGCTGGGGTGATCTCGTCGCCTTACCCGCGCGGGACTGCCTGCCGCTGGCCAATGCCTGGTCCCAGGCGCGCTACCTGGAGGGCTTCGCTCCGGCATGGCGCCCGGCGTGGTCGCCGGATGGCCGGTGGCTCGCCTTCGTCTCCGCGCTCGGCGGCCCCTGGTCGGTGTATGTTGTCGCGTACGATGCCCTGGCGCGCACACCCAATATCGGCGCGCGCGATACGAGCTACCTCGAAAGTTCCGGCGGCTGCACCGATCCCGTCTGGGCGCGGCGTGATCCACCAGGCGGTGATGTCCTGCTCTACGGTTGCGATGCGCCGACCGCCGATAACCATCATGGGTCGCTGCTCATTGTGCCCGCCGGGCCACAACCCGCCTGGGAGGCCGTGCTCGGTTCAGGCATCATGAACCGCGACAGCCTGTGCTGGGTGCCCGCGCCCGCCTGATCGCTGGGGCAGCAGCCAGGCGGGTTACCAATCATTGTTGACTTTGTGCCGCTAACGGTGTGGCCCTGGCCAGCCGCCGCCGATCACACACGAGCCGTGCCTTTGTTTGGGCCATGTATCTGGGCCCGGCGGTGCGTCATAGACCGCAACGCAGCACGCTGTGGCGCATACATCCCCGCGTACATCCCATAGTGTCACGCGCTGCTGTCTGCTGCTGGAAAGTTCGCTACACTATGGGCTTTCTACCACCAGAGGGACCCGGCCCCATCGACCGCGCGCGTCGAGTTGCTGGCCAACATGCGCAACATCGAGCTGGATCAGATCCCGAAGCGGCCGGTCTACCAACTGCCACGCGACAAGATCGGCATTGCGATCATCATCCTGGCCGGTCTGGTGATCGCCGCCGCTGTGGTCTATGTGCTGCTGACCGGCGGCTTCGGCAATCCACCGCCGCCGACGATCCATTAGCGCGAGCTCCCCGATGGTCGGGTACACTGGTGGCGTCCATCCGTACGCCCGTGGGGCATTGGCGCGGTGAGTACCCGCATGCCGTGCTCACGATGCCTCGAACGCCATGTCCGCCACGCGGGTATGCGCCAGCAGCTGCTGGCCGTTGCGCCAGAGGACGCGCTGGCGCGCCGCGTCGGTCCAGCCATCGAGGGCGGCGAAGTCCTTCAGCCAGCGCTCGGGCGGGATGAACGGGTAGTCGGAGCCGAAGAGGAACTTGTGGTTCAGCCGGCCCGCCGCCTCGGCGAGCAGCGCGGGGGGGATATAGCGCGGTGACCAGCCGGAGAGGTCGTTGTAGACGTTGGGCTTGTGCTGCAGAATGGCGATCATCTCCTGCTCCCACGGCCACGAGGGATGCGCGCCGATGATAGTCAGGTCGGGGTGATCGGCCGCCAGGCTGTCCAGATAGATCGGGCGGGTGTAGTCCAGCTTGATGCCGCCGCCGCCGGGCATGCCCGCGCCCAGCCCATTGGTGCCGGTGTGGAAGAGCGCTGGGATGCCGAGTTCGGCGATCTTCGTGAACAGCGGCGTGAACTGGGGATCGTTGGGGTAGAACGCCTGCACGCCGGGATGGAACTTGGCGCCCGCCAGTCCCAGTTCCTTGACCGAGCGCTCGATCTCGCGGATCGCCTTGTCGCCTTTGTGTGGATCGACGCTGGCGAAGCCGATAAACTGCTCGGGGAAGCGGCGCACGATCTCAGCCACGGTCTCGTTGCGCAGCGGCTTGCGCCCCGTCGCGGTCTCGGCATCCCAGGCGAGCAGCACGCCGACGATGTCTTGCTCGTGGTAGTAGTCGGCGATCTCGGCGATGTCGCGCAGCTTCACCTCGGCGCGGAAGTAGCGCTCGGCGGCGGCGCGAAACGGACCAATGGCGACCTCCATGAACTCGGTGATCGGCAGGTGGACGTGAAAGTCGATGGCGCGCGGCATCGGCGGTTCCTCCTTCGCTGGGGGGTGACGGGCGGCCGGGCAGCGCTGGCCGCGCCTCAGTGTAGCACGCCGCACCAGGCGCGCGCGCTCCCGCCAGGGTCGCGTGGTGCCGGCCTGGCGACAACACTGCCTACGGCGTTTATCCGTCATCCGCCGGCAAGGACTGGGTGTTTAGAA
>DASYGC010000190.1:0-5746 GCA_036000225.1 Ktedonobacterales bacterium
GCTGTTGGGGGAGGCGCTGGCGCTGGCGGAACCGGAGGAATGTATCCGAACCTTCATCGACGAGGGTCCGCCGATGGCACGGATGCTTGCCGCGGCAGCGGCTCAGGGCATGATGCCGACGTATGTTGGGAAGCTGCTGGCGATCTTCGCGGCGGAGAAAGCGCAGCGGCAACGCGAAGCAACCGCTGACCTGCCATCCACCCAGCCACTGATCGAGCCGTTGAGCCAGCGCGAGCGGGAAATCCTCCAACTGATCGCACAGGGTCTCTCGAATGCTGAGATCGGCGAGCGATTGTTCCTCGCGCTGGATACGGTCAAGGGGCTCAATCGCAAGATCTTTGGCAAGCTCCAGGTGCAGCGGCGCACGGAAGCCGTGGCGCTGGCCCGCGAGCTGGGGCTAGTGAAAGCATTGCTCGAAACTGGGAAGGTGGTGCCGGTCGTGGATGGGCGGTACGCACTGAGCGAGACCGCCGCAACGATGCGACATGTCGAGGGCACCAGCAAGGCAAGGTCGTGATCACCGTCTAGGCGATGTAGACATCGCGGAGCGGAGACAAGAGGGTGGTGTTCGAAATTCCACCGCACTACCGGCTCGTCAACGCTGGACAATGAAACTCTGAACGGTGATACTAGCCCCGCCGCGGCACGCTGAGGCCCTGGGCCGCCTCCGCGACGGCGGTCAAGAGCGACTCGATATCGAATGGCTTGCTCAAAATCGGGATTGCCCAGGATCGCAACATCGCGCGCAGGTCGGGCGGCAATTTCTCCTGATTGGTGGTCATGCAGAGGTAGGCATGACGCCGCGCCAACTCACCATTGGCGGCGACTGCCGAGAAGAATCCATCGCTCTCCCGACCCGGGACACCCGCATCAAAGAGCACTACGACGCGATCGGGATGGGACCGCAAAAAGGCCAACGCGGCCGCGGCAGACGCCGCGGCCACCACGGCGTAGCCCGCGTCTTCGAACAGATTGACCAGGGTCTCGCGAATGGCATCATCCCGATCGATGACCAGCAATTGCACCATACTCGGCCCTGGCCTTTGCGCGGAACGCGTGCCTGATGGTCATCACCACGAGGGGGCGTGTGGGTACGGATGCGCCGGTTGCGTCGGGGGGCGCGACCCCAGTATAGCATGCGGTGAGCTCCCAGCGGCAGCACGTTCATGCGCGGTCCAGACCTTTACGCGAGACCAGGAGACATGGCCCCAGGCATCCGCAGCAATCGGCGCGCTCCGCATGATGGTGTATACTCTGTATCAGGTGCGTGCCCACATGATGCGCGCTCCGCCAGCGCCAACCCCTCACGGCACCGCTCCATGCCAGCCAGACTCCGAGGAAGGGAGACAGCCGTCCGTGCCACCTCGGTGTACCGTGCTTGTCGTCGATGACGACACCGATATCCGCGAAAGCGTGCGTCTGCTGTTGGAAATCGAGGACTATCCCGTCCTTGAAGCGCAAGATGGCGCCATCGCCTTGCAAATCCTCCTACGCAGCACCATGCCGCTCGTGGTCCTGGTGGACTACATGATGCCCCAGATGAACGGACTGCAGTTGCTACGCGAAGTCACCAGGACGCAGCGATTGGCGCAGCGCCATACCTACGTGCTGGTCACGGCCAACTACGATCGGCTTCCCCCCGGCGACTCGGAGGTGCTTGCCGCGCTGGATGTGGGCCGTGTCAAGAAGCCCTTCGACATTGATACCCTGTTGGACGTGGTCGAGCGCGCCTGCCAGAGCCTGGCTCGGAACAGGGTGGTCTCGACCGTCTTCGCTCCCTGACCACCAGGCGTTGCCCGCATCACCGATGGCTGAGGCTCAGCCGACCACCACCCAGCACTCGATGGTTGCCGCAGGCTGCCGACAGGAAAGACGAGTAGGATGGATACGACGAACAAGGCCGACAAAAGAGCGGCGAGCGGCCAGCCCAACGGTCCAGCGGACGAGAGTGTGGAGGCCCTGCGCGCGCGCGCGCTGGCCGCGGAGACCGAGGCAGGGAGGTGGCGCGCGATCTTCGAGTCCCTGACGGATGGCATCATGGTCTTTCGCCACGACGGCGCGGTGCTGGACTCCAATGCCGCGGCACGCGATCTGCTCGCCATTGCCGGCGCGCAGGATGAACTCGCGCGCCCGCTGGCACAGCGCACGCCCCTGGGACGCATCACCGATACGGCGGGTGATCCGCTGCCCCAGCGGCAATGGCCCCTGTTGCGGGTGCTTGCCGGTGAGGTGCTGACCAGCGACCAGGCGGTAGATGTGCGCTTTGGTCGCGCCGATGGCCTTGAGGTGCTCATCAAAATCAGTGGAGCTCCCCTGCGTGACCACTCCGGGGCGATTATCGGCGCAGTCGCGCTGCTGCGCGATGCCACCGCCCTGCGCCGCCTCGAAGAGCGCACCAGGGAGGCGCTTGAGGCGTTGCTGGCCATGGCGGGGGTGCTCGTCCAGGCGCCCATCGCAGCCAAGGTGACTCCGCCGCCGTTGCCGGCCGTAGCGCACAAGCGGGTCGGCCAGCCGGCTTTCTCACAGGCTTCGACTCCCGCCACCGCGGCGGATGCGACCATCGAGCCAGGGCAGCAGCCCCCCGTACAAGACGCGACCGCCCAGCGCCTGGGGCAGCTCACCCAGCGCGTGCTGGGGTGCCGGCGCCTCTGGATCGTGACGGTAGACGTGGCCGCGGGCCGGCAGACCCCCGTGGCGGTGGTCGGGCTACCAGACGAGCAGGTGGGTACCTGGTGGGCCGAGACCGAGCGAGCTCCATTTGCCGACCACCCACAATTTCAGTTCATTGCCCGGCTCGAGGCCGGAGAGGCCGTGATCGTCGATCGGCGGCAGCCGCCGTTCTCCGAGCCGCCCCTGGCGGAGCAGCCGAATCCCTACAGTGTCAAGAGCATTCTCATCGCGCCCATGCGCGTGCGCGACCGCCTCATTGGCGTGCTCGCCTACGATTACGGCCCGGTGGAGCATGAGTTTGGTCGCCATGAGCTGTCGCTGGCCGAGGGGGTGGCCAAACTGGCGGCACTGGTGCTGGAACGCGAACGGCTGGTCCAGGAGCGCGAAGCGGCGCAGGCAGACGCCCTGGCACTCCGCGAGACCAATCGTCGTATGGATGAATTCGTGGGCATCGTGGCACACGAGTTACGCACCCCGCTGACGACCATTGTCGCGAACATCCAAATCGCCGCGCGACAACTCAAGAAGACGCAGGCACGCGGCATGGTCGTGCCGTCCGCTGAGGACCTGGATGCGCTGGTCGCTCGACTTGCCCCGGCCCTCGCGCGTAGCGACCGGCAGGCCGCGCGCCTCACTCGTCTGGTGGAAGATCTGCTCGATCTCTCGCGCATGCAGTCCGGACGCTTGGACTTGCGCCATGCGACGCTCGCCCTGGCGCCCATCGTGCGCGAGGTGGTCGAGGAGCAACGGCACACCCATCCCGATCGTGTCATCGCGCTCGTCATACCGGCGAGCCTGGAGGAGGTGATGGTCGAGGCCGACGCCGACCGCATCGCCCAGGTGGTGACGAACTATCTGACCAACGCGCTCAAATACTCCGCGGAAGACCGACCGGTGGAGGTGACGCTCCGGCGTGACGGGGAAAGCGTGCGGGTCTCCGTCCGCGACCAGGGACCAGGCATCGCGAAGGCGGAGCAGGGACGGGTGTGGGATCGCTTCTACCGCAGCGAGGCCGCGCAGGTGGTGAGCGGGTCGGGTGTGGGGTTGGGTCTGGGTCTCTACATCAGTCGCACCATCATCGAGCGCCATGGTGGGCAGGTGGGGTTGCGCAGCACGCCAGAGAAGGGCAGCACGTTCTCCTTCTCGCTCCCGGTCTCCGTGCACGCGGCACTGCCAGATGCCGATCAGCCAGATGCCGATCAGCCAGATGCCGATCAGAAGGCGGCCACCTAGGCTGACCTTTCGATAGGACATTTAGCCCACGCCATGCCCGGCTGCGCACCGTCTGTGCATACACTGAACATAGCGCCACGCAGGCTGTCGCGTTCCCCCCTAGCCTGACGCCCACGAACGCTCTCAGAATCCCAGAATCGAGGCGGCTCTCGGATGCCCAAAGTGTTGATTGTCGATGACAGTCCGGCCAGCTTGCAGCTAATGGCCATGACGCTCCAGCGCAACGGGTTCGCGGTGCTGACCGCCGCCCAGGGCGACGATGTGGTGGCTACCGCCGTACGCGAGCGGGCCGATCTCGTGGTCCTCGATATCGTGCTGCCCGGCCAAAACGGCTTCCAACTCTGCCGCCACCTCAAGCAGGATGACCGCACCCGCGCCATCCCCGTGGTCCTCGTCAGCAGCAAGAACACCACGCTGGACAAGCAGTGGGGACTGCGGCAGGGCGCCGCCGCCTATCTCGTCAAGCCGTTCCAGCCCGAGGAGTTTCTGGACTGCGTCCAACGGCTCCTGTGATACCCTCTGGTAATTCCCTGATAGATTGCGGTCCTTCGTGCGCTATACCTGGTGAGGGAGACGTCTCACCATCGCACCGTCGCACGCCAAGGACACGCACTCATGCGCCAGCGCTCGCGGGAATCACCACGCCTCTCCCACGCGGAGTTCACCGCGCTGGTAGATCGCCACCAGCACCCCCTGTACGCCTAAAAGTATTACCATGCTCTCGCCCACCGATGGCTGGATTGTGGGCACACAGCAGTCGGTCTATCCAGGCGCCACCACCAGCGGCTATCAGCAGCATCCGGTTCTGTTCCACTATACCGGCGGCCAGTGGCGCGCGGTCACGGTGCCCCAGACTGGCACCCCCGTCGCGGTCATCACCAGCTTGAATTTCACGGCGGATGGCAAGGGCTGGGCGGCGGGCTACCTCAGCAACATCCCCGCCTCAGCCGTCGTGCAGGACACGGATATTCTGGCGCGTGCCTCACCGCTGTTGTGGACCTTCCAGAACGGGGCGTGGAGCCTCTATCAGCAATAGCGGCGGCCAGAGATGGCACGCGTTGGCAGCCCAATTCGGAGCCGGGAACGCGGCATACCCTCAGACCGCGCGCTCAGGCTTTCGATGGCGGCAGCGCCGCCCCATCGCGGGGCGGCGCTGCCGCGTATGGAGCGATTCCCATGGGTAGCGCTGCCAATGATGGACGCGTTCGCGGCACCAGCCGTGCATGCTGCGTGAGGCAGGGCGGACCCAGTGCTGATCCGGGTCACACAACCTACCTCTGATGAGAAAGGCGACACACGTGCTACGCAATGTATTGACGGGAGCGGCTGCCGGCGCGGTGGGGACGGTGGCATCGAACGTGGCCATCTATGCGGATATGGCCATTCGCGGACGGCCCGCCAGCGACACCCCCGCACAGGTGGCTGGCAAACTGGCGGAAGATGTGGGCCTCGATCTCACCGGCGGGATGCTCAACGATGCGGCCAAAGCGCAGCAGCGCCGCAGCGGGATCGGCGCGCTGATGGGCTATGCCACCGGACTTGGCGTCGGCACGGCCTACGGGCTGATCCGTCCCTCCCTGGGGCGCGGCTCGGTGCCGGTCACGGGTCTGGTCATCGGGCTGGTGGCGATGGCGGCCAGCGATGTGCCCGCCGTCACCACCGGCGCCACCAACCCGGCCAAGTGGGGCGTCAGCGGTTGGATCGCCGATCTGGTTCCCCATCTGGTGTATGGCGTGGTGACCGCGCTGGTCTACGAGGCCTTCAGCGAGGGCTAGCGTTGTCGCCGGACTCGATTCCAGCCTGCTTCAAGCATCTCCGCCACCCAGGCCTGGCGCCCAGGCGA
>DASYGC010000191.1:0-4593 GCA_036000225.1 Ktedonobacterales bacterium
CGGCGCGCCTCTTCGCTGGTAACGGTC
Organism: Ktedonobacterales bacterium; assembly: GCA_036000225.1. Taxonomy (GTDB): domain Bacteria; phylum Chloroflexota; class Ktedonobacteria; order Ktedonobacterales; family JADMIN01; genus DASYGC01. The sequence continues at coordinate 28 of DASYGC010000191.1, forward strand.
TCTTCGAGCAGCGCCAGGCTGATGAGCAGCGAGGTCAGCACCTGGCTGGTCTCGTCGTGCAGCTCGCGGGCGATACGCTTGCGCTCCTGCTCCTGCGCGTGCAGAATCTGCCCGGCGCGCGAGCGCGACACATCGTCGAGTGCTTCGAGCATGGTGTTGAACGCGATGGCTAGCTGGTCGGCGTCGGGGTCCTGGCCGGTAATCGGCGCGCGAATGTCGGTGCTGCCCGCCCGCACCTGCTGCATGGTCTCGCGCAGTCGCGTCAGCGGCTGGAAGGCAACCTTGAGCAGCGCGAAGTTGATCGCCACGCTGACCAGCAGGCCAGTGAAGACAAAGCCGACCAGCACCGGCATCCCATTCATGGTGTTGATGCGCGTCGCCAGATAGGTGCCCATCGTCGCGCCCAACAGAATCACCACGCTATTGGCGATCAGCACCTTATAGAGTACGGGCAACGCCAGCACCCAGGCAGGCAGGGATAGATGCACCCCACTGCCAGGTGGGGCTGTCACGGTCTCGTTCTTCATCGTCGCGTCGCTCCTCGTCATCAAGCCCCCGCATTGTACCACGCGCCCAGTGGCGATCAAAGCGCCGCGCCACGGCACAGCTGTCCATCTGATGGGACACGCTGCCCCGCCGTGCCCATACTGATACTACACGCGCGCGTTGCGAACCGGAGCACCTCGGCTCGCGCCGGCGGATGATGCGGTATGCGGGTGATCGCCTCTGCTGCGTCGCCACGATGCGGCTGTACGGACTTGGACGCTGCGCCCGCCCGGTCCGTAGGGGTTTACGGATGTAAACCCTCTGGGCCACGTTATCGAGCCCGTCGAGGCAACGCTGCGCACAGCCGTGCGCGCCGCGGCTGCTATCAACCCCGGCACCCCAACCGCATACGCTCTGGACCGCGGCAGCCGCCCGGGCCTCAGGTCGCACGCGACTCTCGTTTGGTCGCATAATGCAACCGCACACGAACACCTGGCGTCCATCGTGATCCTCGAGTGACCAGTGAGAGGGCAGCCGCATGATCGAAGAACAACCCACCGCCGCCACATCCGCATGCCCGCACCCTGAGGCCGTTGGCACCCGTTGGGGCGACCCGATCAGCGACGAGCGCCAGGCCGAACTGCGGGCGCTGGCCGACCAGCAGCGCGAGTGGGCCGCACGGCCCGAGGCTGAGCGCGGAGACAGCGCCTTCAAGCACGTGGAGCTTACTGGAGCCGACGCGTTCTGGCTCGCGGAGCGAGCATGTCATGACCACATCTTCCGGACGGTTCCTGACCTGCACCGGAGGGGGCCGTCCTTGGCGAAGGACATCTGGAGTTGGCGGTCCTCAGGGCAGCACACCTGGAGGGGGTCTCTTTCGTAGGGGCACACGCGGAGGGGGCCACGTTCACCCAGGCGCATCTGGAGTGGGCTGTCCTGCGCGCGACACACCTGGAAGGAGCCATCCTCAACGAGGCACGCCTGGAAGGAGCCATCCTCAACGAGGCACGCCTGGAGGGGTCCAATCTCCTTGGCGCGCGTTCATCGGGTGATGTCCAGTATACTCGCCACCCTCTCGCCCGCTGACCTGAGTGGCACCTTCTTCGACGCCGCGACAGTGCTCAATGACGCTGTTCTGGTGGATACACAATATGGCGCAGTCCAGGTCGCCGATGCGCGCTGGGGCGGCGTCAATCTGGCGGTCGTGCGCGACTGGTCGCCCTTCACCGAACGGCACATTCCGCTTGGAGACGAGCGCGTGGCGTGGGCCTGGAAGGCCGCGCCATTCAGCGAAAGCGAGGCGGAGCGCAAGCGGCCACGTAAGCAGCGAACACAGACGCGGCAGGATCATGTCGCCCGGCAGGCTCAAGCCCGGCTGGATGCGTTCCAGGTCGCGGTGCGCGCCAATCGCCAACTTGCCACCACCCTGCGCGCCCAGGGCATGAATGAGCAGGCCGACTATTTCGCCTATCACGCCCAGGTGGTGCAGCGCGCCGTGCTGCGCCAGCAGCGTAAGTGGGGTCGCGCCTTCGGCTCGTGGTTGCTAGCTGTCGTGTCCGGCTACGGCTACCAGCCCGTGCGCAGCATCATCGCCTACGTCGTCATCATCAGCCTGTTCGCCGGCGCCTACCTGCTCAACGGCCAGTTCGCCGCGCCGCACCTCAGTTGGGACGAGGCGCTGGTGCTCAGCATCAGCAGCTTCCACGGGCGCGGCTTCTTCTCGACGGGCATCACCCTGGGCGACACGCTGGCGCGCCTGGCCGCCGGGGAGGCCATCATCGGCCTGCTCATCGAAATCACCTTCATCGCCACCTTCACCCAACGCTTCTTCGCCCGCTGAGCGCGAACCCGTGTTCGAAAGTCCAAAATGGCGGTGAGCTGGATCGCGTGGCATCCGCCCGCCTGCCGCATCCCTCGCCGCGTCGGGGTTAGCAGCGGTGTCTTCAGCCCGCGTCCTCGAAGAACCACCCACCTCGCCGGACCATGATTACCCCTCGAATTCATTCGTGGAGTCTGAATTACCACCCACCTCGCCGGCGCGGGATTAGCAGCGGTGTCTTCAGCCCGCGTCCTCGAAGAACCACCCCGCTCGCCACTACCAACCAACACCGCCAACTTGCGCCCGCCCGCTGACTCTCTCGCCGGACCAGCATGAGCAGCGGTGTCGCAGTGGCGCATGGATATGCGCCCGCGTCCGCGATGGTCCGCTCACTCCGCCGGCACGCGATTAGCAGCCGAGCTTCAGTCGGCGAGTTGCCGTACCACCCACCTCACCGAAGCCGCTGACCCACCACCCCACCCCGCTCCAACGTCACGAACACTTGACCTAGCCCCCCGCCCGCGCATACCATGAGCCTGGCCGCGTTGGATATACCCGCCGGCCAGGAAAGGCACACGAGCGTGACGGAGCGGGCCAACCCGGCGGTAGCGGACAACAGCGCGGACGAAACCCTGCGCGACGAGTGGCTGTGGGGCTGGGACCCGACACCAGGCATCGTCTCAGTCTGGGCCGAACGCGATGGCCGCGCGCTGATCTGGCGGCGTGTGCCCGGTGGCGTGCTGCTGCGCGAGACGGCGCGCTTTCGTCCCTGGCTGCTGCTGGCCACCCTGGAAGACCTGGCGCACCTGGGCGCGCGGCTGGCGCCTGAAGATGACCCTGGCGCGGCGGATAGCATGGGCACCGTGGCGGAGAATGCTCCCGGCGTGGCGGCGGCCCAGATCACCTATCGCACGCTGGCGGGCGATGGCGCCCTGCGCTATCTGGTGAGCGCGGCCAATCAACGCACCCTCGAAGCCGCAATCTTATCCGGCGCGACGGAGCGGCTGGGTCACGCCGTCACGCGGCTGGGCGAGTTGGGCGAGGAGTACGCGCTGCTGCTGCCCCCCGAGGAGCAGTATCTGGTCGCGACCGGGCGCACCTACTTTCGCGATCTGGCCTTCGACGACCTGCACCGTCTGCAGTTCGATCTGGAAACCACCGGCCTCAATCCCGCGCATGATTCGATCTTTCTGGTGGCGGTGCGCGATAACCGGGGGCTGCATCAGACGCTGGACCGCGCCGAGCGCGGCCTGCAAGGCCCCGAGGCCGAGGCCGACCTGATTCGCCGGCTGGTGGCGCTGCTGCGCGCGGTAGACCCCGACGTGATCGAGAACCACAACCTGCACGGTTTCGATCTGCCCTTTCTGGCCAGGCGCGCCGAACTGCTGCGCGTGCCGCTGGCCCTGGGACGCGCCGGACCGCCGGGGCTGCTGCGCCGGCCGGCCTCGCGCGGCTACGGTCCCTGGCGCGGCGAAGGCGGCGCGGGCAATCCCGCCGAACGCGAAGGCCGCGACGGCGCCGCGCGCTACACCGTGCCCGGCCGCGAACTGATCGACACGCTGGATGCCGTACGCCGCCACGACTTCGCCGCGCGCGACCTGCCCGGCCACGGGCTGAAAGCCGTCGCGCGCCACTTCGGGCTGGCCGGTCCCGAGCGCGAGTACGTCGCGGGCGCGCGGGTGTACGCCACCTGGTGCGCCGACCCGGAACGCGTGCGCCGCTATGCGCTGGACGACGTGGCCGAGGCCGATGGCGTGGCGCGGCTGCTGGGCGGCGCGGCCTTCGCACTGGCGCGCATGGCGCCGCGGCGCTACGAGCGGCTGGCCGACGCCGGACCCGCGACCGGCGTGCTCGATCCGCTGCTCGTCCGCGCCTACCTGCGCGCGGGGGCGGCGCTGCCCGCGCGTGCCAGTGGCGATGGCACCCAGCACACCGGCGCCGCGCTCTACCTGCTGGCGGCGGGGGTGGCCCGGCGGGTGGTGAAGGCCGACGTCTCCAGCCTGTATCCCTCCTTGATGCGCCAGTACCGCATCGGGCCAGCCTCCGACCGGCTGGGCGTGCTGCTGGCGCTGGTGGACCGCCTGGTGGAGCAGCGCCTGTCCGCCAAGCACCGGGCACGCAGCGCGGCGCCCGGCTCGGCGGCGCGCCACACCGACGAGGCGCTCTCAGCGGCAATGAAGATCCTGGTGAACTCGGCCTATGGCTATATGGGCGCGGTGGGACTGACCCGCTGCTCGGATGTGGCCGCGGCCAACGAGGTA
>DASYGC010000192.1:0-2984 GCA_036000225.1 Ktedonobacterales bacterium
GAGGCACTGAACGAGCATATCGTTGGCGATTACTGGCCCGAAGCGCCGGTGCGCTCCGAGCGCCTGATGGAAGCGGTGGAAGTGATCCAGAAGTTGTTCACGGGTAAGGTGGTCAAGCACAAAGGCCCCCACTTCACGCTCGAAAGCGCCAAGTTGTATACCCTGCCCGCCACGCCGCCACCAATCTACCTGGCGACATCGGGGCCGGTCAACAGCGAGCGCACCGGACGGGTGTGCGACGGGATCATCACCGTTGGCGCCCCTGACGAGAAGATCAAGACGCTGCTCGGGCGCTTCGAGAAGGGCGCGCGCGAGGCCGGCAAGGATCCCAGCACGATGCCGCACATCATTCAGTTGCACGTCTCCTGGGCAGAAACTCGCGCGGCGGCGGTGGAGCAGGCCGTACGCGAGTGGCCCAATGGCGGGATGCGCTTCCCCAAGGCCGATATCCGCAATCCCGAGGATTTCGCCGCGATCGCGGAGTTGGTGAAGCCCGAACATTTCGAGGGACGCGTGTTCTCATCACCCGATCTCGGCGAGCACGCGGCGCACATCCAGCACTTCATCGATCTGGGATTCGACGAGGTTTACATCCACAACGTCGGGCGCAATCAGCAGGAATTCATCGCCGCATACGGACGCGAGGTGCGGCCCGCGCTGCGCTGGCGCCAGGGGTGAGTCGGGCTCGTGGAGCGGATTCCTCGGAAGGACCGGCTCTCTCAGCGTTACCAACACCCGCGCACCGTGGTGTATGGGAGGGGAACCCGTCGTCGGGCGTTCGCTCATAGCGCGCGGGAGGCATCACATGCGTCGAGTTTCGGCACAACCCGCATCCCGGCGCCGAGGAGTCGCGCTGCTGGGTGCGCTGGCGCTACTGGCCGCGGGGTGCGCGACCAGTCACCGACCGCCGCCGATTCCGCTGGCCAGGAACTAGAGCGGTTTTCATAACGCTAGAGAAAGGGAGCGATAACCGGCATGGGTGAACCAGCCGAGTGCATCGCTGGGGGTGATGGCGTCCAGGGCCCGCGCGATCCCATCGAGCAAGGCCTCGCGCGTGCGGGCGCTGACCTGGCGCAGGATCGTTTTGATCTTGGAGAACGCCTCCTCGATCGGACTCAGGTCGGGCGAATAGGCCGGCAGATACACCAGCTCACCGCCGCAGGCCTCGATCAGGTCGCGGATGCGCGCCGCCTTATGGACCGAGAGGTTGTCGATGATCACCACATCACCGGGCTGCAGCGTGGGGCAGAGCACCTGCTCGATGTAGACTTCGAACGCGGCGGTATCGATCGCGCCTTCTCCCGTCCAGGGCGCCTGCACGCCGCGCAGCGACAGGCCCGCAAGCAGCGTCGTGTTCTTGCCCCAGTTGCGTGGCACCTGTCCGTGGGCCCGCTGCCCGCGTGGCGCCCAGGCGTAGCGGGGGCTGAGCGCGAGATGCGTGCCCGCCTCATCGACGAAGATGAACCGGGCCGCGTCGCGCATCTGCATCACCGTGCGCCACGCCGCGCGCTCCGTCTCGTTACGCTCGCTCGCTGCCACCGTCTTTTTTTTCGGGTCCAGCCCAGCCGGCGCAACGCGCGCCACATCGTGGCCACGCTCACCGGCTGCCCCTGCGCCTGCTCCCACCAGGCGCAGTGCTCGGCCAAGGTGGCCTCGGGATGCGCGCCCACCTGCGCGCACAACGCTTCCTCCTGCTCGGCCCGAATGTGGCGCGGCCCGCCCACGATCGGCGTCCGTGCCAGACTGCCCGTCCGTTCGTGGCGCTGCAGATACCGTTTGACCGTACACGACGCGACGCCAAAGATCCGTGCCGCTTCTCGATGGGGCCGACCGGACTCCACGGCTCGGACAATACGCTCTCGCAGGTCGGTAGAATAGGCTCGCATAGCCCTATTCTTGCACCTTGTTCTTCCCTCCTGCAAACCGCTCTAGAGGGTGTCTGAGAAGTGATCAGGTTTCGCTGTCTGCCAACCTTCGGAGCATGACGCGGGCCATAATCGCGTAGATGACGCACTCCGAGGTGGCCGGCAGGTACTCGTAATCTTTGCTGGTGCGGTGCCAGCGCCCAATCCACCCCAGTGTCCGTTCCACGACCCAGCGCCGCGGCAGCACCTGGAACCCCTGCGGCACCTCTGGCGGCTCCTGGCCCTCGCGGACCCAGACCCAGCGGCGTGGCCGCCGGACGACCGCGACGGTCCAGCCCAGTGTCTGTTCGACCCAGTCCTTGAAGCGGCCCTGATAGGCCGTATCCACCCACAGGTGCCGGAGGCGGGGCAGCGTCTGGGCCCGCTCCGGGATCGCTTCGAGCAGGCGCTGACCGCCCGCGCCGTCAGGGACATTGGCCGGGTGCACCAGCGCTTTGACGACCAGCCCACCGGTGTCCACCAGCAGATGACGCTTGCGCCCTTTCACCTTCTTGCCGCCGTCATAGCCGGATGAGTTGAGTGGCCCCCCCTTTCCGTGGTCTTCACACTCTGGCTATCGACAATGCCCGCGCTCGGGGTCGCCGCCCGGCCCGCGTGCACCCGCAGCCGCTCGCGCAACCGGGTGTGGAGGCGCTCCCAATCGCCGCTCAGCCGCCACGCCCGCCAATAGTGGTAGACTGTCTTGCACGGCGGGAAGTCGTGGGGCAGCGCCCGCCAGGCGACCCCGCCACGCAACCAGTAGCTGATGGCATTGACGATTTCGCGCAGATCGACGCTCCGCGGTCGGCCACCCGGCTTGGCCGCCGGCAAGAGCGGGGCCAGCAGCGTCCACTCCGCATCACTCAGATCACTGGGATAGCGACGACGCGCCATGCACGACCTCCTCGGCGCTCGGGCGCACGACCCATCCAGAGCGGCCCCCGACCACCGGCTGGCTCGCAAGATCCATGCCCTTCTCAGACACCCTCTAGGCCGCGAGGCGGATGAAATCCGTTCTAGCCTGCGCGCCCGCCTGGCTTGTGCGCCCCCGCATCACCCAGATGCTCCGCCCACCACCTC
>DASYGC010000193.1:0-5744 GCA_036000225.1 Ktedonobacterales bacterium
CGTCCGCGCACATACGTCATCGGCGCCAGCTGGCGCACCAACCCCTTCAGTTCCAGCATCACCAGCGTACTCGATACCTCCGCGATGGGCAGCCCGCTCGCCCGGCACAGTTCGTCAGCATGCAGCGGCTCGCCCGAGGCCGCCAGCAGATCGAGCAGCCGCCCCTCGGTCGCGTTCTCCGGCAGCACCTCGCGCAGTTCCATCTGCTGCGGCACCAGGTGCAGGTTCAGCTCCTCCAGGATGTCGGCCGTCTCCAGCACCAGGCGCGCGCCGTCCTGGATTAGCCGGTTTGAGCCCACACTGGAGCGCGCGGTGATGTTACCGGGCACCGCCAGCACATCGCGACCCTGCTCAGCGGCGAAGCGCGTCGTGATCAGCGCGCCACTGCCCTCGGGCGCCTCGGTGACCAGCACCGCCAGACACAGCCCGCTGATCAGCCGGTTGCGCGCGGGAAAGTTACCCGCCTCTGGCTGCGTGCCGGGCGCGAACTCGGTCACAATGGCTCCTTGCTCGACGATGCGCGCCGCCAGGCGCGCGTTCTCCGGCGGATAGACCAGATCGGGCCCGCAGCCCTGCACCGCGATTGTGCGTCCACCGGCAGCCAGCGCCGCCGTGTGCGCGTGCGTATCGATGCCGCGCGCCAGCCCGCTGACAATGGTGATATTCTGCGCCGCCAGCTCGCCCGCCAGTCGCTCGGTCACCTGGCGACCGTACGCCGTCGCGCGCCGCGTCCCCACAATCGCCACCGCCCAATCGTCGGCCGCCGTCAGCGTGCCGCGCACATAGAGCACCGGCGGCGGCTGGGCGATCTCGCGCAGCAGGTTGGGATAGCCCGCGTGTTTGAGCGTCAGCGCTTGCACGCGCAGCCGGCCCAGTCGCTCCAATTCCGCCGCCGGTTCGATGGTGCACCGCTGGCGCGCCAGCGCCGCGCTGGTGCGCTCATCCAACCCCGCCGCGCGCCAGTCAGTCGGTGTCGCCTCCCATGCCGCGCGCGCGGTGGTGAAAAGCCCCAACAGCAGGCCGAAGCGCGCCGGACCAATGCCCTTGACGCGGTTGAACGCCAGCCAGAAGGGCAGATCATCGTCGATCTCTGGGGCGTCCGGCCAGGCGGCAGATGGCATGGCGCCAGGGTCCAGATAGCTGACCGCGGCCGGCGCGCGCCAGCCCGTATCGGTGGCAGCGACTCCCCGCGTCGCGTCATCGGTCGCGGGCAGGGTCCCGCTCGGCGCGCCGGCCAGCAGCTCCATTTGCTCCGGCTCCGCGCCGTCGAAGGGATCCAGCGCGCCGCTGGCCGCCGCACGTTGGGGCGTGCGTTGGGGCGTGTGCCTGGGCATCGCGAGAGCCTCCTCGCCATAGCGCCGCGGCGGGCAGTAGCGGCGGCCGCCCGCTCGTGCCACGATCATACGCCTTGTGCGGATGCCGTGCAAGAGGGGCGAAGTTGTGACGTAATCCTTCTCCCGGCAGTCATGACATAATAGATCGGTGAGTTCAGCCGCTTCCACCACACGATGGAGGATCATATGCCGCGACAGCGCCCCTCGCGCCGCACCCCAACGGCCCAGCCGAGCGCAACGCTCGATCACACGCTCGACCCGCGGATCAAGATGGCCAGCCGCGCACTCACCGTAGGCGTCGCGCTGGCCCCGGTTGCCATGCGCCTGTGGCGCTGGCGCACGGCGATCCGCATCGCGATCTCGCTACTCCTCGTCGGAATCCCACTGATCCTGCGCATCCGGGCGCTACGCTTAACACCGCCACCCAAGCATCTCGCGGCGCCATATCGCTTGGCCCGCGCCCGCGTGCTGGAGGACAGCGAGCTGGACATCGAGGCGAGCGCCGCGCCGGTGCGCGAGTAGCGCACCGGTCCCAAACGAGCAGCTTGGCAACTGGACGAGCGGTCGCCCACGGATGACCACGCACGTGTGTTGGAAAAGACACAGTGACAGCTTTTCGTTCACACGGATGTATCATGCGCGCGTAACAACCTTTGGCTACCGACACGGTGCACTTGCGGGATTCGCAAGTAGCAAGCGCCACATTCCAAAGGACGCTGTGACATGTCAGTTCGTGTGTCGCCTTCAGAAGCTACCGCCAGGGGTACCGCCGAGAACTACCGCCGTCTCCTGTGGGCTGGCATCATCGGCCCCCTGATCTTCGTTACCGTCTTCACGTCCGATGGTCTGCTGAAGCCAGGCTACTCGGCATACGCTGAGGCCATCAGCTATCTGGAAGTCGGCGCCAATGGCTGGATACAGCAAGCCAACTTCGCCCTGCTGGGCGTGCTGCTGCTCGTCTTCCTGGCCGGCTACGTCTGGCGCATGGGCCCCGTGCTGGGCCAGGGCTGGCTCTACGCCGCCACCGCATGGCTGGCGATCTCCGATCTGGGATGGATCATGGCGGGTCTGTTCACCCCGAACCCCTTTCGCACACCGCAATACAGCGGGCACGGCGTTCTGCACCAGATCGCCTCCGCCACGGTCTTCCTGCCACTCGCTATCGCCTGCCTGATTCTGGGCGCGAAGCTCATCCGCACGCGGCAGTGGCGTGGCTACGGGTGGTACTGCCTCATCTTTGGCCTGGTGCAGCTGGTCTATCCCATTGGAACGCTGGCCTACCTGATTAATCCGACCGCTTTCGGCAACGTCAACGGTCCAAACGATGGCGTGATCCAGCGCATCGTGGTGGTGGGTGGGCCCGTCACCTGGTATGTGGTGAGCGCGATCATCGCGTTGCGCTGGGCAAAGCGCGCCAGCGGCCAAGTGGCAGCTATCGTATAAGGTGGCCCTTGTTTCTCGGGGGGACTGTTGCGCCACAATATCAGTGCCGCTTCTGGGGGCGGCGTGATCTCCTATACGAGGAAGCGGAGCCGGTCGCCGATGCGCGCATCTGTCATCCTGTTGGGCCACGGCAGTCATCGCAGCCGCGCCACCGACCTCGGCCTGCGCGAGGTCCACCGCCGCCTGGCTGAGCGCCTGCGCGCCGACGCCGATGTCGCGCTGGCCTTCTTCGAGTTTTTGCATCCGACCCTGGCGGAGACAGTGGCCGAACTGGCTGCAGCGGGCGTGCGCCGCGCGCTGCTCATGCCCTACTTTCTCTTCGAGGGACGCGAGATTCAGCGCGATATTCCTGGCGAGCTGGCCCACCTGCGCGAGCGCTTTCCCACGCTCGCGATCACCATGGCCGCGACGTTGGGCATCCATCCCCAGTTGATCGCGCTGGCCGCCGAGCGCGTGCGCCAGGCACTGGACGGCGTGGGCCAACTGCTGCCCACGGCGGGGCGCTTTCCTCGCCGCGGCGAAACGGGACGCGTGGGCGTCGTGCTGGTCAACCGCGGCGTGCGCCGGCAATATGACGATGGTGGGCGCCTGGCTGAACTCTGTCGCCTGCTGAGCGGCGCGCTGGGCGGCGACACGCTGGTCGCGCCGGCGCTGGCGGAAAATTCCCCCGACACCGTCGAGGTCGCCGCCGATCACCTGGTGGTGCGGGGTGCCCGGCGCGTGGTCGTTATGCCCTACCTCAATTTCCCTGGCAAGGTGCTCGCCGAGAGCGTCGTGGCCGCTACCAACCGCGCGCGGCTGGCTCATCCCGAGGTAAAGCACTATCTGGCGTCCACGCTGTGTGTCGACGATCGCATCGTGGAGGTCTGCGTCGAGCGCATTCGCGCCGGGCTGGGCGCACCGTCCATGGCAGGTATCGAGTAAGCGGAGAGCGAGACGACACATGCCCGACGAGCGCGCGCAAACTGGCGCCGCGGCGCACAATGAACCCGATTGCGTGCGGGACGCCGCGGACTCGCTTGAACCCGATGGCACCGCCGGCGCCACTCTCCCCGCGCGCGCCGGCGAGTGTGCCGACCGCGCGGCCCGGCCTGACCTCACGGCAGGCGCCGCCGAGCGGGAAGACCATGACGACCACGAGGACCGCGAAGTCCACGACGAACACGTAGACCACGATCCCTTCGCGGCAGCCGCGCTTGCCCTGGCTGACCACGATCCCGACTACTACGCCGTGCTGGGGCTGCGGCCCGACGCCAGCGCCACGGAGATTCGTCAGAGCTATCACCGGCTGGCCAAGCTGTGGCATCCCGATCGCTTCATGGCGGCGCCGCCCCCGTTGCGCACGCGCGCCGAGCGGCGTATGCGCGCGCTGGTGGACGCCTACCGCGTGCTGGGCAATGGCACCAGGCGTCAGGCGTACGACCGGCGCTCCGAGTCTGACGGTCAGGCGGCCTGGAGCGGAGCCGAGCCGATGCGGCCCATCTGGATGGGAGCCGACACCTCCTTTCCATTTTCCCCGCCACGCGCCTATGGCTACACCCCCGGCGCCAAGCCCGGCAGCCCCAACGGCGCGGGCATCTTGCTGGGGGCGTTAGCGGGTATCCTGGCGCTCAGTATCCTGCTGCGCTCGTTCGGCGGCGGCGGCAACGATCCGGGCACCTATATTGGGCTGGTGCTGGCCGTGGCGTTGGGGGCGCTCGCCATCTGGTGCCTCGTCGCGGACTCAGCGCCCGCGCGGCTGGCGCAACGTTGGATGGAGAGCGATCCGCCGGTTGAGGGCTCTGATCTGGCCGATCTCGCTGGCGTCACCCACCCCTCCGCCTCGGCGGCGGAAGACCCCGCCGACCTTGACGATGCGCGCTTCGAGCAGCTCGTCGAACAAGCCGTCGCCAGCATTCCCGCCGAGTTTCAGGCCGCCATGACCAATGTGGTGGTCCGCGTCAAGACCACCCCCTCAGCCGAGGAGTTGGAGCGCATGAGCATCCGCGAGAACGGGCTGCTGCTGGGCCTGTACGAGGGCGTCGAGCTCACCGATCAGGGCGCCGCCGGCGCCGGGCCTGAGGTCATCACCATCTTTCGCGAGCCGATCGAACGCTACTGCCACGACGATCCCGACCGCATCCGCGAGCAGCTGCGCCGCACCGTGCTGCATGAGGTGGCGCACCACTTTGGCATCGACCACGAAGACATGCCCCACTGGGTGCGTTAGTCGCGGGGTCCCAGCGCGCGCGGTGCGCGCAGCACTACCGTCGTGCCCCCCTCGCGCGCGCTGTGCGCCGCCAGTGATCCACCCACCAGTGCCAGCAGTGCGCTGTGCGTCAGCAGCCCACTGCGGGTCGTGCTGGTCGCCGCGTCGTTCTCAGCGTTCCAGTCGCGGTCATCGCCGCCCGGCGGCCCACTGGCTGTCGCGACGACCATCTCGGGTTGCAGCCCCACGCCATCGTCGGCGACGGTCACCGTCACCCAGTGCTCGTCGGCGCTCAGCCTCAGGCGTATCCCCAGCGTTCGATGCAATTCTCCCCCGCGCGCATGGCGACTGGCATTACGCAGCGCCTCACGGGTGGCGCCGAGCAACAGATCGGCCACCAGATCGGGCAAGGCATCGGCAGCCGACCGCGCTTCGTTGGGAGCATCCCAGCGCAGCCCGTCGAATGCGCCCTGCAGTTCGCCATCCAGCGCGGTTTGCAGCGCCGCGCAGTAGCCATGTTCCAGCCGGCGTGGCGCCACTGTCGGCGTGGCGCGCAACAACGCGGCCAGTTCGCGGTGTACGCCGCCCAGTTCGCCAACTACCTCGCCGATGCCCTGGAGGACGTCCGCCTGTACCTCCGCGACCGGCGCGAGCGCGGTTCCCGCCGCGCCACTTCCCGCGGTTCCCGCGGGCACGGTGCGGCTCACATCGCTCGCCCGCCCGCGCAGCGCCTCCAGCCGCAGCATCGCTAGGTGCAGCCGCGGCAGCACCTCGTCGTG
>DASYGC010000194.1:0-2400 GCA_036000225.1 Ktedonobacterales bacterium
GTCGCGCTCTGGATGGTGTTGGTGACCGTGACCGACAGGTTGAAGGTTTGCGCCAACGCCTGGGCGTCAGCCAATGTCTTGTTCTTAAAGTTGGGCACGCTCACCCGCACCTGGGTCGGCACGGGAGTCGGGCCAGCAAACGCCTTGCTGAGCGCGGTGAGGCCGCCAGTCGCGTTGAGGATCACGGCACAACTCAGCGTGAGCAGCACGATGACGCCCACGACCGCCATGCCGACCAGGGGACCGGTGCGCCGACCCGAGCCGCCCTCGTCGGGCCGGCGTGGCATCCACTCGGGATTGCTCGAACCACGCCCCGCGCCAGGGGTGCGCGGCGTGGTCCCGCCAGCGGGGCCGTACGGCCGGGTATTGATCCCTGGCGCGTCAAAGGAGTCGCGCGGGCCGCCAGGACCGCTGGTGGGACCCGCGCGCAGCCCGCCAGGGCCGGAGTTTACCGGCGCGCCCCGTGGGCCGCTATTCAGCGCGGGGGCGTCATAGGCCAGCGGGCTGTACGGGCGCGGACCACGGCCGGGTTGGAGCGGCGGGTCGGACGGCAGTCCCAGCGGCAGGCCGGTGCGGCCAGCCGGAACGGCGGCCCGCCCGCTCGGGCGGCGGTCGTAGTTTTCCAGCGCATAGGCCAGCGCATCTCCATCGCGGTAGCGATCACGCGGGTCCTTCTCCAGGCAGCGCATGATGATGCGCTCCAGCGAGGGCGCGATGTTCGGATTGTAGCGACTGGGCGGCTCGGGCAGGTCTTGAATGTGGTGCATGGCGACCGCGACCGGGGTGTCGCCCTCGAAGGGGGTGCGCCCGGCCAGCATCTCGTAAAGTACGATGCCCAGCGCATAGATATCGGCGGCGGGCGTGACCACCTCACCCTGGGCCTGCTCGGGCGCGTAGTACTGCACGGTGCCTAGCGTCATGCCGGTGGTCGTCAGCCGCTCGGCGCCGACTTCCTTGTACACGCTGGCGATGCCGAAATCGGTCAGCTTGACCAGATCGTCTTCATTGAGCATGACGTTCTGGGGCTTGACATCGCGGTGGACGATGCCGCGACGGTGCGCCGCGCCCAGGCCCAGCGCCACATCGTGCCCGATCAGCGCCGCGCGCTCGTTGGTGAGCTTGCCCATGCGCTTGAGGTAGTGGCGCAGGTCGGTGCCGTCGATGAACTCCATGACAATGTAGTAGCTCTCGCCGGTCTGTCCATAGTCGAAGACCTGCACGATGTTGGGATGCTGGAGCATAGAGGCGGCGCGCGCCTCGCGCTGGAAGCGCGTGACAAATTTGGGGTCGCTGCTGTAGACTTCGCGGAGAATCTTGACGGCGACAGGCCGGCCCATGCGTAGATCATTGGCGCGGAAAATGGTCGCCATGCCGCCACGGCCGATGGGCTCTTGCAGCTCATAGCGCTCGCCTAGAATCTCGACTTCCATACGCCCCCCACAGCAGGCCGCCATTGCCGCCTGAGCCGCCGCCGCACGCTCATTCACCGGCTCTCTGGGCAGGTGAGCCACGTGAGTCCCAACCCAGGTGGGTAGCGCGACGCGTCCCGGGCCCCATTATAGCGCGGAGAATGCCCAGGGTGAAATAGCCGCGCGCAGGCGCGCGATCGCATCCAACTCACCCCACGGCACAGATTCAGAGTGTGCAACGCCAGTGTAGCACACGTCTGGCGCGCACGGCTAGGCAACACGTACCCTTGTACATCTGGCGGCGCATGCGGCCGGTACATGCGGCCGGCGCATGCGTGTTGCTCAGGGTCCTCACCCGTGCTACACTTGAGAAGCAATGGGACCTGACACCAAACCGCTACGGCACCGGCGAGCCATGACGTGAGCGGAGGTCGCGCGACCAACGCGATCGGGGCCGTTGAGTCTGGTCAGACTACCACCACAGGGTCTGACGCGTTGTTTGACACGCCTGGGAGTGTAGGGAAGAGGGCGCACGGGATGACAACCGCGACGGAGTTTGCCGAGGTTATCAAGTTTCGCTTTGGCGCACCGGTGGTGGCCAGTGATGGAGCCTCGGGTTCCGTGGACCATGTCATTGTTGATCCCGCGGCTGGCACGATCACGCATGCGGGGATCAAGCT
Organism: Ktedonobacterales bacterium; assembly: GCA_036000225.1. Lineage (GTDB taxonomy): Bacteria > Chloroflexota > Ktedonobacteria > Ktedonobacterales > JADMIN01 > DASYGC01. Next base: position 2,090 of record DASYGC010000194.1, read on the forward strand.
GAGCTGGCTGCGATCGCGGACCTACAGCGTGCCGGTAGATGTCGTCAAGGGTGCGCGCGGCGGAGGCATTGAACTGAGCATCACGCGTGCGGAACTCGCGGGGAAGAGCCAGAACATTCCCGCCAATCTGGTGCGCTGGAACGGTTCGACCGCGGTCGCGGCCGCCACCCGGCCGATTGGCCGGCTCGCGCAGCTTACCGCGCGGCAAGACACGCACGCGCTCATCCACTTGATTGTCGGCCGTGGTCTGACCGGGGGCGAAGTGGTCCTCGCCGCCACAGCCATCACCCAGATCGCCGCCAAACGCATCA
>DASYGC010000195.1:0-4575 GCA_036000225.1 Ktedonobacterales bacterium
ACAAACTGCCTCTTGACGGGATGCGCCCTGCAATTGAATCGCAGGGCGCCTGCCTACCACCCGCTTACCCAACCGTAATGCAGCCGCTCTAGCTGTTAGCGCTGTCGTCATCCGCCACATGAGTACCAGCGGCCAATGCACGCTTTGACACGTCGGCCTCAGTAACCCCATACAGCACGCCCACCTGGCTGTAGCGATCACCTGTGGCACTGTGTGTGGTGTCAGAGAGATCGACCCCCTCGCCGTCAACCACGCCGTACAGGTAGATGGTGTATTCGTCCGCAAGCCAGTTACTGATGAGTCCGCGGTACTTGGCGAACTCTGGCGTGCGTGCGGAGATGGGGACGATGAAGTTAACATAGAGGCCAGGCTGCCCCTTATCAGGCAGCTTCTCCAGCGTGCTGGCGGTGGAACCGGTGAGCAGACGCCGACCGGTCTCTTCAGTCCGTGCGAGTGCCTGTTCGTGAGACACGCTGCCGCTGCCGGTGCGGCGTGCGCTGGTGGCGTCAGCGGTGACGATCCCCGCGGAGTCCGTCGAGAGCGCGGCGAAGGCATACCCAGCGTCGCTCAGGTTACGCAGCACCGTGACGAAGGAAGGATTGGACGGGCTGTGCAACGGCGCGAGAAGCATCCCCGAGAGGCTGTGCGCAACCAGTTGATCGGCCATCGGCTCGCCGTGGATGCGATAGAGCGGCGAGCGATCATCCACGACGATGGTCGTGCAGATCGCCGTGTCGCCTCGGTCGTTGAGTTTCTCGGTCGCGAGTTTGTTTAACTCTGTGAAGGGCTCACCGCCGCGCACGCCACCAGGTGGCAGCAGGCAGAGGACGATCACCGAGAGGTCCCGCATCTCGCGCTTGAGCGCGGCGAGCGTGCTGGTACAATGCGCGGCTTTTTCGCCGTCGACGATCCAGAGCACCATCTTATTCGAGGCGCCCTTGCCCTGGTAGGCCCGGATGACGCGGCTCTTCAGCGTATCGAGCGGTGAGGCGTCGTTAGCCGCGATTGGGCTGATGTTGTTGACGCCCAGGCGCGAGAGACGCGAACGGGCATCTTCGCGCACCGATGGCTCCGCAGCGTAGACGCCAGTGGCCAGCAGGCCAGAGCGGGCGTACATGCGCACCACACTCTCGCAGAGCACGGCCGTGAACAGGGCGCTGCGATCCCCATAGCCGACGATCGAGAGGACGTTGCTAACAGACGAGGGCCGCGAGGGGCGCTCGCGCCGATGACCGAAGATAGCGGCAATGCCAAAGACGATTTCGGGCAGAATGGAGCTGCCGATCACGTCGAGACCGTCTGCCAGCCAGCGGAGCACGACTGCGATGAGATGCAGCACGAGACCTACCACGCCGCCCAGCAGGGCCAGGATAATAGCCAGACCGCGGATGGCGCCCCAGGCGCCGAGGAAGACGACCAGCACCTGAAGTACGCCGATGAGCGTGGCCAGCGCGATCGCGCCCAGCGGGAAGGTCGCGGCCTGCGAGATGAGCAGCTGTCCTTGCAGGAAGAGCGCACCCACCACGAACAGACTGAGCACAAAACTGAGGATGGAGACAATCAGCAGAAAGCGGCGCTTGCCCTCATCCAGATCGGGGAAGAGGCGCGCCGGAGGGGGTAACACATTGAGGAAATCGAGCGTGAGGGCACCGGTGAGCAGGACGATGGCAACGAAGAACGCACCTGTCAGCAAGCTCAAGAGTGAGAGGTCGTGGATAGGTGCGGGCAGGCTGGGGAAGAGCACGGCTTGCAGACGGAGGATGGCGAAGACGAAATCGGATCCCACGACGACGGCGACCGTGGCGAGATAGAGCAGCCGGACAAAGATCGTCTCGGCAACCCACAGGAATGGGGTCTCGTCTTCGGCGGGTTGGGCCGCAGCCTGGCCGGCACTGTCCGGCGTGGCGGCAGCCTGGGGCTTGCGCTGTGCGGTGGATCTGGCACCTCTGCTGCTCATGTTGAAGACGCCGAGGACGATGCTGAACAGACCACTGGCGCCAGTCTCAGCCTCACTGGCGAGGACGCCGACGAGCCGGCCGAAGAGCTGGAAGATCTGATCGAGGACGTTGGCGAGGCTTGCGGGCGCCACGGCGATGATGAGGAGGAGCAGCAGGCCAGCCACAATGCCGGCGGTCAGCCCTGGATGATCCAAAAACCACTGCATGCTAGTTACCTCCAAACAGATTCGTGATGGCCTGCGACTGGGCAGGATCGTCAAACTGAACTGCGGACGCGCCTGATGCGGTGAAGACGTTCTTCCAGGAGGCAGCTAGGCTCTCGCAGGTGCCGGCAGTCTGGCAGACATAGTAGATGACATGGACGGCGACCCCCTTGAGAGCCTGGGATGACTCGAAATCCTCGGTGTAGTCGACATTGGTGTTGTTCTGCATGTCGGACGCGATAATCAGATACTTGGTGCCACTGTGACCGGCGAAACGCTCGCGGGCCAGCTGCAGGCATCCCCAGACGCTGGTCGCGGTGGCGTCTACTGATGGATTCCAACTGATCAGGCGCTGCGCATCTTTGGCGACCTGGGCGCGCGTGGTCTCTAGCTGGCCATTAACATTGGCCATCTGCGTGTTGTAGGTCGCGATGTCGCCGCCCTGCTGGTTGGCAATAGCCGTGGCCGTGGAGGAATATGAGACGGGGTTGGCCTGCGACTCAGTGGGCAGCGGAGTGGGGAGCGCGGGATACGGGGACGTGACCGGGATGATGAAAGGAGCGAGCGTATTCGAAGGATCAACGGTGTTGCTGGTGATGAGCGTCGCGTAGAGAGTCAGGCCATCGGCGTTGGCCACCACGGCTGCAGGCAGGCTGGTCGCGACCAACTTGTTGGCGCTCTGGAAGTCGCCGCGTGGGTAACTCCCCGTGTCGTCGGCACAATACTGGACGAGCACAGGGCCGCGATGGGGTGCGTTGATGGTGGGGATGGCAGTGATCTGGACGCTAGGAGTGACGAGGGTTGCCGCGCATGCTGCGAGCATGAGGCATGCCAGCAGCGGGACAAGGCGGCGGAGAAGCCTCATGACAGCGACACCTGCACTTTCTCTGCGCGTGTGATGAAGCGTCTGAATCTGCCTGCGTGAACTGGAACGAAAGGAACGTCCTTGCGGACGGTGGTGGGGACGCGGAGGCCACGACATCCACGCGGGAAGAATGAACCACAGCAGATCGGGTGCATCATAACAGGGCAGGCAAGTTGTGTCTACCGCTGGTCTGTGCGTCGTTAGCAGGGTCGTCCTCCTCGATTGGCACCCCGAGATGGAGCACTTGGGCCCTGGTTCTCCTGGCGAAACATGCCTGCGCGCCGACTACCTCAAGAGTCGCTGACGCGCTGAGGAGCACGTCGGGTCCGGGCATGTGCTACACTCAGGGCGCTACGTCTGTGGGCTGGCGGATTCCCGACGACCGGATCCCTGCCCCGTCTGCAGCGAAAGGTCCCTGAAATGTCAGCAGGGTCCGCGCCACCTCGGCCACCCGAGCCAGTATCCGGGCGCTCCCCTCTTCGGCTGGACCGTCGGCGACCCGCACCGGGCCGTGCATTCCGTCCGCCTTTCGTGACCGCACGGGCGGCTCGGCGTGCGCGGACCGACCCGGCGCGCTATGTCTGGGGACACCTTTCCGCCGAGCAACAGCAGGCCGCGCTCGCCATGCTGCGTCAGGCCGAGCAATTGCGCCGGCAGACACGCATCCGCCGGCTGCGCATCCTCCTGCTCAGTCTGCTGCTGGTCATGCTGCTGGTCGCGCTCACGCTTCTCATCCTCAACAAACTGGGGGTTTTCCTTCCGTGAGCCAGCAGAAATTCCCGGATCGTCTTGTAAACCACGCTATTTGGTCTGCACCAACTGGCCGTATCACACCTCATGGGGTGGGCGACCCTGCCATTGGCTTGGCCAAAGTCGCCTATTGCGACCCGCTCGACCGCGTGTGAGTGCCGACTGAATCACTATCGCCATGAACTAGTGCCTGATGAAACCGAGAATGGCTTTCATGTCTCCCCCTTACTTTGCGCGCTCGCGTGCGCGTCCGCACCCCTTACAGGTGGTGGCCAGCAACGGCCAGCCCGGAAGGCGTGCGGCCTCCCAGGCAGATCACGTCTCTCTCACGGCCTGCTGAGGCAGACTGACCGCGCCGGAGCGGAACTCGTTCATCGCAAGCGGCGGAAGCCTCACAAGCCGAACGCATGGGTGGTGACCAGGTAGCCGATGAGTAGGATGAGCACTAGGAGCATCATTAGGCCGATCAGGTAGCCCCAATTGGGCGTCCGGCGACCGGGAGAGGGCTATTGGGGCTGTTGGGCATAGGGGTTGCAGGACTGGGCATCGGCGGCACGCCCGGCGGGGTGCCCGAGGGCGTGCCACCAGCTCCCGTGCCGCCAGGGGCCGGGGGAACGGGTGGGACAGCGCCGCCGATGGGGAACGGGTTGCCGTTCTGCGGCAGGCTGAGCTGCCCGCCCTGATCGAGCGTGGCGAGCTGTGACACGAAGTCGTTGAAGCCCTGCGCGGGATCCGCGCCGGCCAGCTGCTGATAACAGGCCCCGAGTGAGGCACCGCCCGTGGTCGTGATCTGCGTCCA
>DASYGC010000196.1:0-3674 GCA_036000225.1 Ktedonobacterales bacterium
CTCAGCAGCTCGTGCCAAGCCGCGTTCAGATCGGCACGGTCCAGGCGATCGAGGCTGGTCTGCACGTGGTCAATGCTGGTGACGAGTTCGCGGGCGGCATCGTCGTCCAGCGCGCCGGTGGCGCCGGGCAGGCCGACGAGCACGCGGGCGAAGAGCGCCTCGATGACCGGCAGGATGCGCGCGGTCTGCGTCTGGCGCACATCGCCGTAGCGCGCGACCTGGGCCAGCGGCGGCAGGGCATCCATCAGGTGGCGCACGTCGGCGGCGACCGCGGCCACGGTGGCGATGCGTGCCAGCAGATGCTCGCTGGCTTCGGGCAGTTCGGCCAGCATCACGCCATCCAGCAATGCGGTGAGGCCGGGCAGCTCGCGCTCCGCGTCGGCGCGGTGGCGCACATAGCCCGTGGCGGCGGTGGCGACGGTGTTGCCCCAGATGTTGGCTTCGATCAGTTTGAGCGCGAACTCGACCTGCCACTGCAGTTGCCACAACTCGTGGAAGGTGCCCTGCTTGCCGCTCGACACGCGCACCGGCTTGCCCCAGGGGATGTCGAGCAGGCGCAGGCGGTGCAGCAGCTGGCTGCGCGCCCGGCCAAGGTCCTGGCGCAGGTCGAGGTCCAGCGGCGTTGCCTCAGGCGAGGGCACCAGCTTCAGCCGGCGCTGCAGGCTCTCCAGGTCGCGTTGGAGCGGGACGGCAGGTGTCTCGCGCGGGACCGCGCCCATCGCCTCGCCGATCTCCAGCCGCTCGTGGATCAACCGCATCGGCGCTGGCTCGCCATGACACAGCACCGTCAGCGTGGCCTCATTCAGCTCATTCAGACCGGGCATCGGCAGGTCGCGCAGGGCCGCCAGCGCATCACCCAGCCGCACCGCCTCGATGACATTGGCCGAAGAGGCCTCAAGGTCCTGCTCGCGCAAGAGCTGGGCTACGCGCGCCAGCCAGCGGATGGCGCCACGGTCGGGCGCCGACCAGAGGTGGGCATACCAGCCAGGCGAGGCGATGCCCGCGCCATAGCCGGTACGCTGGGCCAGGCGCGAGTTGGTCCAGGGGATCCAGGTGACGGCCACTTCAATGCGCGGCAGCCCAGCCAGCAGGGCGGCATCGGCGGCGGCATCATCCGGCCGCACCAGCGCGGGCGCGTGCCAGGCGCCGCAAACGACGGCGATGCGGGCGAAGCCCTCCGCCTGGGCGGTGCGCAGCGTCTGGCGCATGTACGCCTCGCGCTGCGCCTCTTCGCCGTGCGCCGGTTCAGCCTGCGCGCGCAGCGCCGTCATCGCCTCCATGATGCCCTCGAAGAGGTCGGTGGCATCCAGGCGCTGCTCGATCTGCTGTTCCCACCATAGTTCGTGGTCGCGGTAGCCAGCGGCCTCGGCCAGCATACCGATGGGGTCGTCGCGCAGGCTGAGTTGAGCCGGTGGTGTGGGGTCGTCAGCGGGGGCTGGCGCCTGGGCGGGAGGAGGCGCCGCGACTGGGACGGCGGGGGCGCTGGCCGCGGCGGCGGCTGGCTCCAGCACGGGTTCCAGCGGAGACTCCGCGGCGGGCTCCGTCTCGGGCTGACGCGCCAGCTGGATGGCCTGGGGCAGGTCCATGAAGCGCGCGGGGATGCCAGCGCCGGCCGCGTAGCGCAGCGCCTGCCACTCGGGCGAGAAGTGCGTGAACGGATAATAGACCGCGCGCTGTGGCGCATCGGGCACGTACAGCAGCATGGCCACTGGCGGCTCCATCGCGGCGTGGCTGAGAAGCGGCAGGATGGCCTGCGCGTCGGGGGGGCCTTCCACCAGCACGATGTCGGGCGCGAGCGCCGCCAGCGCCGCGCGCAGACTGCGCGCGCAGCCGGGGCCGTGGTGGCGAATGCCGAAGATGTGTGTGCTCACGTCACATCACCTCGCGGCAGGCGCGGTAGAGATCCTTCCAGCCATCGCGCTCCTTGACGATGGTTTGCAGGTACTCCTGCCAGACGACGCGATCCTGCACCGGGTCCTTGATGATGGCGCCGGTGATGCCGGCGGCCAGATCGCCCGCGCGCAGCGTGCCATCGCCGTAGTAGCCAGCCATCGCCAGCCCATTGTTGACGACTGAGATGGCTTCGGCGGTCGAAAGCGTGCCGCTGGGCGACTTCAGCTTGGTCTTGCCATCCTCGCTCAGGCCGTTGCGCAGTTCACGGAAAATCGTCACGACGCGGCGAATCTCCTCCAGCGCGGGCTTTTCGGCGGGCAGTTCTAGCGCGCGGCCCTGTTCGGCCACGCGGCGATCCACGATCGCCACTTCTTCGTCCAGCGTCTCGGGCACGGGCAGCACAACGGTGTTGAAGCGGCGCGTCAGCGCGCTGGAAAGCTCGTTCACGCCCTTGTCGCGGTTGTTGGCGGTGGCGATCACGTTGAAGCCTTTACGCGCCTGCATCTCCGTGTTCAGTTCGGGAATCGGCAGCGTCTTCTCGGAGAGGATGGTGATGAGGGTGTCCTGCACCTCGGCGGGCATGCGCGTCAGCTCCTCGATGCGCGCCAGCTTGCCGGTCTCCATGGCGCGCAGCATCGGGCTGACCACCAGCGCGGCGGGCGATGGCCCCTCGGTGAGCAGGCGCGCGTAGTTCCAGCCGTAGCGGATGGAAGCCTCGTCGGTGCCGGCGGTGCCCTGGATCAGCAGGGTGGAGTCGCCCGCGATGGCGGCGGCGAGGTGCTCGGAAACCCAGCTCTTGGCGGTACCAGGCAAGCCGTAAAGCAGTAGCGCACGGTCAGTGGCCAGCGTGGCGACGGCGATCTCGATCAGGCGGGCATTGCCGACATATTTGGGGGTCACGATGAAGCCGCCGGGCAGCGTGCCGCCGAGCAGATAGGTGCGCACGGCCCACGGCGAGAGCACCCAGTTGGGCGGGCGCTGCCGCTCGTCGGCGCGCGCCAGTTCGGCCAATTCTTCAGCGTACTGTTGCTCGGCGTGCTGGCGCTGCACGGCGCTGAGGCTGCTGGTGGTCACGGCGGTGGTGGAGCTGGCGGCGCCATCGGCGCTGGACTTGCTCATGCTGGGTGCTCCTCTACACGAATCTCGGCATACAACGTCTGGCGCAGGCGCAGCGCCTCACACAGACGCTCGATGTGGGTGGTCCACTGGTACAGGTCGTAATGGGCAGCGGTGTGCTTAGATTTGGCGTCATCCTCGGGCGTGGGAATCTCCCAGTCCGCCAGAGCTTGCGCGAAACACGCCGGGGGCAGCGTGTGGCCCGCGAGCGCGATAGCGGGCAGCCATTGCGCGGTATCCTGCCGGGGTTGCGCCAAGGTGGCGACGGCGGCGCGCAGGTGGGTGAGGAACTGTGCGCCGAACGTGGCGCTCCAGGGGGTGGGCAGCGCGCCAAGCAGGCCATCCCAACTCTCATAGGCGGGCGCTGAGGGATCGGCCATGATCTGGGCGACACGTGGCTCGGCGACGGCCTGGGGCACGCGCGCGCCAAGTTGGTCGCGGAGCTCGCGCGCCGCCAGGCCGCCGGGCGTGCCGGGCGTGCCGGGCTCGGTGGTGGTGAGCCACCACTGCCACAGCGGCACGATCCACTCCGCACTTTTGTGCGCCAGCGCCGCGCGCGACCAGCCTTCGAGCAGCGCCGCGGTCCATTCTGAGGACTGGCAGGCGGCGATCAGGTCGGCGGGGGGCTGGCCGAAACGCTCCCGCCAGTGGGCGGGCGGCACGGC
>DASYGC010000197.1:0-2993 GCA_036000225.1 Ktedonobacterales bacterium
AGCGCCGTCTGCAGCGCCGGCTGGCGGCCACCGGCCACGTCCAGGTGAGTGACTACCTGCGTTATCTGCAAAGTCATCCGGCCGAGTATGAGCGATTGATCGCCAGTTTTCTGGTCAAGGTGACAGAGTTCTTTCGCGACCCCGCCCTCTTTGACGCGCTGCGCGAGCAGGCGCTGCCCGAGCTGATCGCCTTCGCGCGCGAACACGGCAACGAGCTGCGCGTGTGGTCCGCTGGCTGCGCCACCGGCGAAGAGGCCTATTCGCTGGCCATTTTGTTCGCCGAGGCACTCCGTGAGGATCCCGATCGGTTCAATGTGCAAATCTTTGCCACCGATCTGGACGAAGAGGCGGTGGCATTCGCCCGGCGTGGGCTCTATCCGTCCGCGTCGGTCGCCGGCCTGACTCCCGAACTCCTCGCCCGCTATTTCACCAGGACAAACGGCACGTACGAAGTCAGCAAGCAGCTCCGTGGGCAGATCATCTTTGGCCAGCACGATCTGGGGCAGCGCGCGCCCTTTCCCCGCATCGATCTGGTGCTCTGTCGCAATGTGTTGATCTATTTCACACCGGAGCTACAGCGGCGGGCCTTGCAGCTCTTCGCCTTCGCCCTGCGCAATGGCGGCTACCTGGCGCTGGGCAAGGCGGAGACCGTCAAGCCGCTGGAGGCCGCCTTCGCGCCAGCTCACGAACGCCTGAAGCTGTATCGCCGTCAGGGAGAACGCGTGCTCGGCCCCATCATCCGCCTCAAAGAAACCAGAGACGGCCTGGCGGGACCGCCACTGTACGAGCGCCCCCGTCGCCTAAATCAGCGCCCGGTCGCTGGCCACCCTGCCACTCAGCCCGTGCCCGTGCCCGCGACTCTGCCAACCGCAGCACAGCGGGCACGCACCCGCAGCGAGGACCTGGGCAATCTGGTGTTGGAGCTTGCGGCCGGGGTCGTGGTGGTCGACGCGAGCTATGACATCCAGTTCATCAATAGCGCCGCACTGCGCTTGCTCGGGATCTATAAGGCCGCCCTGGGCAAGGATCTGATTCACCTGACGACGAGCATGCCAGCCACCGCCCTGCGCGAGGCCATTGACGCCGCTTTCCTGGCCCAGTCACCGTTTGGGTCGGGCAGTGAGACGGTAATCACCGTGGAGACTGTGCTGAGTGAGCGGCGGCAACTCCAGATCAGCTGTTTGCCACGCCTGGCGCCGGAAGGACCAGTGGATAGTCCACCGCGTCGCGCGCGCGTGACGACCGTGCTGATCCTGGTGAGCGATGTCACCGGCAAGATTCCCGAGCCGCCGCCGGCAATCGATGGGGCGACCCGGCAAGCCCACCCAGACCACACCACACGGGTCCAGCGCGCGGACCAGGAGAGCCTGACCGCGCAGCTCGCGCACGTGGGCGCCATCAATCGCGAGCTGCTACGGGCGAACCAGGAGCTGGCCGACACCAACATGGACTTGCATGGCGCCAACGAGGAGCTGCTGGTCGGCCATGAGGAGGCGGAAGCCACCACCGAAGAGGTCAGGACGCTCAACGAAGAATTGCAGGCGACCAACGAAGAGCTCGTCACCCTCAATGAGGAGATGGAGGCGACCGTCGAGGAACTGCATACGGCCAACGAGGATCTGCAGGCGCGTTCCCAGGAGTTGCGGCAGGCCGTGGCCGGGGAAGCCACGCAGCGCCAGAGCAGTGAGGCGGAACGCGCGCGGCTGGAAGCGATACTGCTGAGCATGGGCGATGCCGTGCTGGTCGTTGATGCCACGGGGGCGCCGCTGCTCACGAACGCGGCCTACACGCACTTATTTGGCAGCCTGACGGAGCCGATCGCGGCGCAAGATCTGGACGGCCATCCCCTCGCCCCCGATGCCATGCCACAACAGCGCGCGGCGCGCGGTGAAGTCTTTCTCATGGAGTTCGTCATCGCGGCGCCCGATGGGTCGAACCGCTACTTCGAAGCCAGCGGGCAACCGATTCATGGGACGCAGGAGCAGGAGCAGGAGCAGGAGCAGGAGCACGGCGGCGTCGTCACGATTCGCGATATCACGGATCGCAGCCTGTACCGCCTGCAACATCAGTTCATGGCGCAGGTCGGTCACGAGTTGCGTACCCCCCTCACCGCCCAATATACCGTGCTCCAACTGCTGGAGCGGCGGCTGCCCCGGCACACTGACGACCAGCAGATGGCGCACCATGTGGAAATGGCGCTGGATGCCGCGCGTCGCATGCGCAAGCTGATCGACGATCTGCTGGATATGTCGCGCCTACGCACCGGCAAATTCACGCTTAAACTCAAGCCGGTTGATCTCGTGGCGCTCGCGCGACGCAGCATCGAGAGCGCGCAAGCCATGGCCGCCGGGCAGACCATCGCGCTCGACGTACCGGCCGAGACGCTGCTGGTGCTCGGTGACCGGATGCGCATCGAACAGATCATGATGAACCTGCTGACCAATGCCATCAAATACGCGCCGGACACCCCGCGGATTGACGTGCGCCTGCGGCAGGTGAGCGGCAGCGCCGAACTGCAAGTGCACGACACCGGTATGGGCATCGCGGCGGCTGATCTGCCGCGCATCTTCACGCGCGCGTTTCAATCAACGCTGGCGCGTGATGTCGCGCCTTCGGGATTGGGGCTTGGTCTGTACCTCACCAGGGAAATGGTGGAAGCGCATGGCGGCACGGTCGTAGTCGAATCCGCCGTCGCGCAGGGAAGCACCTTCACCGTGCGTCTTCCGCTCGCGCCCGCACACTAGCGGCCGCGGAGAGCACCAGGCTCGCCAATGGATCGGCGACGTCAAGATCGCGATTGGCCTCGATCACAAGTTCGACGGCTTCTTTCAGATTCGCGCGCGCTTCGTCGAGCGTGGCCCCCTGCGTATTCGCACCAGGCAGCTCCTCGACATAGCCAATCCACCAGCCGTCATCTTGTTCAAATACCGCGGTGAAAGTCGTCGTCATGAGTTCCGTTCTCCCATACTCCACACGTTACCAGACGCGCTCAC
>DASYGC010000198.1:0-6964 GCA_036000225.1 Ktedonobacterales bacterium
ACACGATAGACCCAGGCAGCGGGGCGCTCATAGGTTCGCAGGGTATCGAAGCGCTGCCAGGCGCGGACGAAGGCCTCCTGCGCGATGTCCAGCGCGACTTCATCCGATAGCACCAACCGGCGTACATAAGCATAGAGGTGCTGTTCGTGCTCGCTGAAAAATCGGTCAAAATCTGATGATGGGGCGACGAATGGAGTAAGCGCCCGCAAAGGGGCTTGCTCACCAGACACGCTACGATCGGGATTCGTGCTGGGTCGGTCGTCACGCGCCGGCATCAGGGTAGCCAGCAGCGAGTTGACCAGGCTCCCGATATGAATGCCCACGCGCGCGGCCCGCCCCTCGCCGCGTCTCCAGACCTGTACGCTCCACAGCACGCCATCACACTCCTCTCTCGCATCGTGCGACACCTGGGCCAATCACCACTCAGCCTTATACACGCCGGCCCAGGCGGGATTGTGACAACCAGTTCCACTCATGACAATTACTGTGGTTGCACCGTGCGCACGAAGCCAATGAACGCGACTACCGGTTCAGGCAACGCCAGATTCGTGCCTGCTGTCGGCGACACCAACCAGACCCTGGTCGCGCCGGTGCCAGTGCTCAGGCCCGTGGTATCACCTAGAGCCAGCAGTTGTCCATCCGGTGACCAGGCGAGGGCAAAAGCTCCAGGGCGCAGCGTATGACTGCTGTCTTGTTGCGCGTCCACCAGCGACACCTGCACGGGCACCGTCGGCTGTCCCGCTTGCACAGTCGTCACCGCGAAGGTGTGCGCACCCGGCTGCCACAGGAAGTTGCCAGCTGGCGCGATGGCGGTGTCACTGTGCGGCAGCGGATGGAGAGCACCGGTCGCGGTGTCAACGGTCTCAGTCGCCAGCGCCGGCGAGGTGCATCCCTGGTTGCAGTAGTATTCCGCGACCAGTTGGGTCGCATCCGGCGAGAGGGCGACTTGTGCGGGATAGGGAATAGTTGCGATCGCGTAGGCGGTTCCGGTGATGACATCCACAGTAGCCACGAGTCCATTGCCCCCAGCTGACAGGGCAGACCGAGCGACGCTGGGCGCCAGATTCGCTCCGTACGTCTTTGGCCAGCGGTGGTTGGGACGCATCTCGCTCAGCGCCGCGGCGGATGCGACGTTCGGGAAGCGCGATGCTGTGGGCGTGGATGTCGCAGTCGGCAGCGGGGGAAGCTGAATGTTATTGCTTGAGGCGAACACCAGCAGATGTACAGCGTCCAACCAGCCGACCACATGCGCACCACTCAGAATGCCATTGGCGCCGGTGGTGGGGACCAGTTGGGGCTGCGGACTGGCGGGAGCGACAATGTAGATGCCAGGTAAACCAGTAGAATCCAGCGCGTTCACCACGACGCGCGTATTGTCCGGTGACCACCCGCCAATGTGGGTCACTCGCAATGGCACGTTCGCGAAGGTCCAGCTCGCGTTTGCGCCGCCAGGCGCCAGATTGTACAGTACGAGGTTTCCAGTTGGAGGCGCGATACCCGCGCCGCTCGGCTGCGAAAGCTGATTGATGTACGCCAGAAATTGTCCATTAGGTGAAACCGCCAGGCTGGTAACTGATTGAAAGGTGCCTCCTATGCCGGCCCACTGCGTGCTGTTGGTGGTATCTGTCGTATTGAGCGCGAGCGCGGGACCGGTGATGTCACTCTGGCCATCCAGGGAGGTGATGTGTACATTGCCATCCTGGGCGATATAGGCCGCGCGCCAGTCGTTGAAAGCTGGCAGGGCGAACGTGGGCAACGGGACGGGCGTCTCCGTGGCGATCGGGACTGCCGTTGGGATGGTGGTGGCCGTCGGCGCGCGATGGACGACTGGCGTGCGCGGCGCGGGAGCTGGCAGGGATTGGAGGATCAGCACGGCAATCAGGATGATGCCGCCTGCCGCGATCCCCGTGAACCAGACGGCAGGTGGGCGCAGAAAGGTGGGCAGGCGCCAACTGCCAGGAGGCCGGCGGTTGGGAGGGGGAGCTGGTGACAGCTGTTCGGTCGGCAGGTCACCAAACGGTGAATGATAAGCGGACGAAGTCTTCCCAGGAGTTTGGGGCGCCCCCAGCCTGGTGCGGTCGTCGAATCCTGGTTGGCCAGATGGAGTCGCGCGCCGCGATCCCGGCACGGCGCTGGCTGCACGTGACTCAACACCCTCCCACTCGCGGTCCAGTGGAGGAAGGCCATTCCCTGTGCTGCCGTGCATGCTGTCACCTCTCATATCGCCTGGTTCGCGCTGTGGAATGTGGCTGAGCGTACACCGAATCGGGGAGTTTGTCTATGATCTCGTTCACACTCGGGGTGAGTGAAGCGTTGATACCGCGCGACGAACGGGGGTATAGTTGCCACTGGCTCCTGTCGCCGCGCCCCCTCTGGCTTTGGCGTGCGTGAGTGGAGCGCCACCACCGGCTCGTGTCGCGCCCGTGCCCATCCCGCCGACCCACAGGTCTGGAGATATTGGATGTCCTACCGCCCGATCCGCAAGGCCGTCATTCCCGCCGCTGGCCTGGGAACCCGTGTCTTGCCGGCGACAAAGGCCGTGCCCAAGGAGATGCTCCCGCTCGCCGATAAGCCAACCATCCAGTATGTCGTCGAAGAAGCCGTGGCATCGGGCATCGAGCACATCATCATCATCACGTCGCGCACGAAGCGCGCGATCGAGGATCACTTCGACGAGTCGCCCGAACTCGAAGCGGTGCTACGGCGCAAGGGCGATCAGACAAAGCTGGAGATGTTGCGACGGATCGAGGGGCTGGCCCAGCTGACGTTCACGCGCCAGCCCGCACCCAAGGGCCTGGGACACGCGATTCTGATGGCCCGCGATCTGGTGGGTGATGAGCCATTTGGTGTGCTGCTGGGCGACGACCTGGTGGACCATCCCGCGCGGCCCTGCCTGCGGCAACTGATGGACGTCTACGAGCGCCAGGGAGGCGAAGTGCTGGCGGTGCAGCGGATGCCACACGAACAGATCTCGCGCTACGGCGTGGTGGCGCTGGCCTCGGAGCCGTCTGACAGCCAGCAAGCACGAACGTACCGCGTCAGCGATCTCGTCGAGAAACCTCCGATAGATCAAGCGCCTTCGGATCTCGCGATCGTGGGGCGTTATATTCTGACGCCAGACATTTTTGAGGCGCTCGCACTGCTGGGTCCGACACAGGGAGGGGAAATCCAGTTGACCGATGGCATTCGGGCCCTGCGCGGGCGTCAGCCGATCCATGCCTATGAGTTCGAGGGAACGCGCTACGACACCGGTGATCCGGTGGGCTTGCTGACAACCTCGCTGGCCTTTGCGCTCCAGCGGCCTGACCTGGCGCCAGGTGTGAAGGCCTTCTTGCGAACGCTCAACCTCACCTAGCGCCGCGCCGCGGCAAGGTTCGAGCAACCGTGCGCACACGAGTGGACCGGTCTTGAAAGGCAGTAGGTAAGCGATGACGAGTGGAGATGTGCCGGGGCGTGGACAGCTTGATCAGGGCACTGATGAGCGACCACTGCGAGGACGGGTCGCGTTGGTCACCGGCAGCAGTCGAGGTATTGGCCGCGCGACGGCGCTGCGCCTGGCCAAACTGGGCGCCGACGTGGCCATCAACTATCGCACCGACGCTTCCGGCGCCGAGCAAACGCGAACGGCGGTCGCGGCCCTGGGGAACAAGGTGCATGCTTTCGCGGCGGATGTGAGCAACGAGGCGGATGTCGCGCGGCTGTTCGCCGAGGTGGAGGCGGCGCTTGGTGCGGTGGCGATTCTGGTCAACAATGCCGGGACGACACACGATCGGTTGTTGATCCAGATGACGCTAGAGCAATTCGAGTCAGTCTTACATGCCAATCTCCATTCCGCCTTTCTCTGCACACGCGCCGCGTTGCGTTCGATGCTGCGGGCGCGCTGGGGCCGCATCGTCAACGTGGCCTCGATCTCGGGCATCGTGGGGCAGGCGGGTCAGGCCAACTATTCGGCGTCCAAGGCGGGATTGATCGCGCTGACCAAATCGTCGGCGCGCGAGGTCGCCAACCGAGGTATCACGATCAATGCCGTGGCGCCCGGTTTCGTCCCAACCGAGCTGACCGCGACGGTGACTTCCCAGGTGCGCGACTACATGCTCAGCCTGACGCCGGTGGGCCGGTTCGGCACTGCCGAAGAGGTGGCGGCGGCGATTGCGTTCCTCTGTCTGCCTGAAACCGCCTATATCACCGGGCAGACTCTGGCCGTCGATGGTGGCATCACCATGCATTGATGCCGCCTGGGCATTGATGCCGCCTGGCGCTCGGAAGCCAGCCAGTGGCTGTCGCAGCGCGACCCGCGCGACGTGGACACCGGCAGGTATTGTTGCTTGCCACGCGGCGACTGGGTGTGTGTACAATTCCTGGTATCGAGGGGTACAAACCCGCTCCACCGCTGGTCGTGCGTCGTTGACGCCACCACAACGCCAAGAGAGAGGGGGATGGGACCGACGTCAGGCCGACGCGGTCTCGATGACAGATGGCGGAAGAGCGCAAGATTCGGGTGCTGGTGGCCAAGCCGGGGTTGGATGGGCATGACCGAGGTGCGAAGGTCATCGCACGGGCGCTGCGCGATGGCGGTATGGAGGTGATCTACACAGGCATCCGCCAGACACCGGCCATGATCGTCGAAGCCGCCGTGCAAGAAGATGTTGATGCCATCTTGATGAGCATCCTTTCCGGCGCACACATGGCGATCTTCCCCAAGGTCATGGAACTGCTGAAGCAGAATGGGGTGGATGATGTGCTGGTGATGGCCGGCGGCATTCTGCCCGATGAGGACATTCCCGCAATCGCGGCGCTGGGGATCAAAGGCAACTTCGGTCCCGGAACCTCGACCCAGCAGATCATCGCCTTTGTCAAAGCGAACGTGCGGCCCGAGCGCCTCAGCCGTGATCTCACGCCGCTCAGTTCACCCCCTCCCGAGGCCGGCGACACCAAACCGCCGGGGCAGGTGGCCGGCTAGCATGGAGATCGTCAATCGTCTGTTACAGGGGGATCGCCGCGCGTTGGCGCGCGTCGTCTCGCTCATCGAAAACGGCATGCCAGCGGCACGCGACATCCTGGCCCAGCTGCACGCGCATGGTGGCCAGGCGCATGTGGTTGGCATCACGGGTGCGCCGGGAGCGGGCAAGAGCACCCTGGCCACCCAGTTGGTGCGCGAGCTGCGCCGCCGCGACCAGTTGGTTGGGGTGGTCGCCGTGGACCCGAGCAGTCCGTTCACTGGTGGCGCGATTCTTGGCGATCGCATTCGTATGCAGGAACTGGCGGGCGATCCACGCGTGTTCATTCGCAGCATGGCCAGCCGGGGGAACCTGGGTGGGCTCGCGGTTGCCACCCGCGATGTGGTGCGCGCCCTCGATGCGGCGGGATTCGATACGATTGTCATCGAAACGGTAGGCGCGGGTCAGGCGGAAGTGGAGATCGTGCGGGCCGCTCAATCGGTGGTCGTCGTGGCCGTTCCAGGCATGGGCGACGATATCCAGGCGATCAAAGCGGGCATCTTGGAGATCGCCGACATCTTCGTGGTGAACAAGGCCGACCGCCCAGGGGCCGACCAGACCGCGGCCGAACTGCGGGTGCTGCTGACGCTGGATTCGCGCAAAGATGAACGGCGCTGGAAGCCGCCGATCCTCAAGACGGTGGCCTCCACGGGGACTGGCGTCCCCGCGTTGGCCGACGCGCTGGCGAAGCACGCCAAATTTCTGCGGGACTCCGGACAACTGGCCGAGCGCGGCAGCCTCCAGGTGCGCAGCGAGCTGCTAGCCTTATTGAACCAGGCACTCCTCGCGCGCTTGTGGGCCGCGGTCCCTACCGACGAATGGAATCGCTTGATCGCTGACGTGGTGGCGCGTCAGACCGATCCGTACAGCGTAGCGGAGCATCTGGCGGAGCGCGTTGGGCTGGGCAATTTCCAGGCATCTGATACGCCGCGGGGTCCTGATGCGTAACAAGGGTAGAATGCTGGCCATGTGAAGGAGGAATCACCATGTTACACCCCAGACCGACCGAGCCAGAGCCGTCTCGCGCCAGAGCCTCCGACCGGCAGCCGGTGCCGTCGCAACCACTCGGCTCTGAGACTGCCGAACAGATGGCGCAATTCGTGATGGTTGTGGCGCCAGCCGCCGTCTCGCTGGCACAGCAACTCTGGAGCATTGCGGTCAGTCAGCGGAAGACCACGCGCCAACGCGAGGAAACCGCCGACGCGGCCAAGGACGAGCGTGTGGACGCCGCCGAGCCAGTGGTCGAGGCCGAGCCAGGGACTTTGGAGCGTATGCTGACCTTCATTGGTGAGACACTCTATGACTATTCCGGCGGCGCGTATGGCATGCAGCCGCCCCCCCTCAGGACACTCCGCCGCGCGCGCAAGCAGACGGAACGCGAGGTTCGCGTGGCCGCGCGCGCCAATGATGCGACCGACGACGCGCCACGTCGCGGCGCATTGCGGCTGCCACTGATTATCCTTGGTTTGCTAGTCGGTGGTGGAGCGATCGCGATTGCCGTCTTGCAGCGCGAGCAACTGCGCGCGGCGGCGATCCAGGTGGCGGGGGCCAGCAAGCAGACCTTGCGGCAAGTAGCTACGCGCAAGCCAATCAGCGGACTGGTAACCCACGGCACCGACAAGCCGCGGACGCCATCCATGCCAATGCCCATCGCCAGCGCCATGAGCGAAGAATCGGCAACTGAGTAGCAGCGCATAGATATCTGACGGCACACTCTCGTGTGAGGCGATGGTGGAGGAGAAGTGCGATGTCGCTGGCGCTGATCGTACATGGTGGAGCGGGCGCCATCGCCCCCGAACGGCGCGCTCCCGCGCGCGCGGGGTGCCACGCGGCGGCGGTCGCCGGCTGGCGCATCTTGCGGCAGGGCGGTTCCGCGCTGGACGCCGTGCAGGCGGCCATCATGGAGCTGGAGGATAATCCAGGGTTCAATGCCGGCACCGGCGCGGTGCTCACCACGGACGGACGGG
>DASYGC010000199.1:0-3540 GCA_036000225.1 Ktedonobacterales bacterium
ACGCAGGGCAAGATCGGCGGCTTCCTGCACCTGTACATCGGCCAGGAGGCCACCGGAGTGGGCGCTATCAATGCGCTGCAGCCGAGCGACTATGTCGTCAGTAGCTACCGCGAGCACGGGCATGCAATCCTCAAGGGGATCGCGCCGCGCGCGGTGATGGCGGAGCTCTTTGGCAAGGCGACGGGTTGTTCGCAGGGCAAGGGCGGCTCGATGCACATGTATAGCGCCGAGCATCGCCTGATCGGCGGGCAGGCGATCGTCGGCGCGCAGATCGTGATCGGCACCGGCATCGGCTTTGGCGTGCAGTATCAGGGCCTGAACGATGTGGTCTCGGTCTTTTTTGGCGATGGCGCGGTGGATGAGGGCGCCTTCCACGAGGGGCTGAACCTCGCCAGCGTCTGGAAGCTGCCGGTCGTCTTCATCTGTGAGAACAACCAGTATTCGATGGGGATGGCGGTCCACAAAGCCTGGGCGTGCGAATCGCTGGAGCCTCGCGCCGCCGCCTATTCGATGCCGTACGAGCGGGTGGACGGCATGGAGGTGCTGGCGGTGCGCGACACCATGCTGCGCGCCGTCGACCGCGCCCGCGCGGGGGGTGGGCCGACGCTGATCGAGGCGATGACCTACCGCTTCCGGGGCCACAGCCTGGCCGACCCAGTCTACTATCGGACGCGCGCCGAGGAGGAGCAGTGGAAGTCCACACGGGATCCCATCGTGCTCTTCGAGAAGCGCCTGCGCGAGGCCGGTGTCATGCGCGACGCTGACCAGAAGGCCAATACCACACGCGCGGAGGAACAGGTGGAAGACGCGCTGCGTTTCGCCGAGGAAAGTCCCGCGCCGAGCGACGATTCGCTGTACGAAAACGTCTCAGTTGAGAACGCCGGCGCCATCGCCTGGCGCACCAAACCCAGCACTCCACGCGACTGATTGCACAGAGAGAACAGGATACACCACAAGCATGCGAACCATCGCCTACCGCGATGCCCTGCGTGAGGCCATCGCCGAAGAAATGCGCCGGGACGAGCGCGTGTACATCATGGGTGAAGATATCGCCGGCTATGGCGGCACCTATGGCGTGAGCAAGGGACTGATTGACGAGTTTGGGGAAAAGCGCGTCAGAGATACGCCGCTGGCCGAGGAAGTCATCACCGGGACGGCCATCGGCTCGGCGTTGACGGGTCTGCGGCCCATCGCCGAGCTGATGACGATGAACTTTAGCCTGCTGGCTAGCGATCAGATTGTGAACAGCGCGGCGAAGTTTCACTATATGTTCGGCGGCCAGCCGCGCCTGCCGCTGGTGATTCGGATGCCGGCCGGCGGCGGCGCGCAGCGCGGCGCGCAGCACTCGCAGACGCTCGAAAGCTGGTTTGCCCACGTGCCCGGGCTCAAAGTGGTGATGCCCGCGACGCCGTACGATGCCAAAGGCATGCTCAAAGCGGCGGTGCGCGACGACGATCCGGTGCTCTTCATCGAACACGAGCTACTCTACAGTGTCAAAGGCGAGGTGCCCGACGAGGGCGTGGATTACACCGTCCCGCTCAATCGCGGCGAG
Source organism: Ktedonobacterales bacterium (assembly GCA_036000225.1). Taxonomy (GTDB): domain Bacteria; phylum Chloroflexota; class Ktedonobacteria; order Ktedonobacterales; family JADMIN01; genus DASYGC01. Next base: position 1,553 of record DASYGC010000199.1, read on the forward strand.
GTCAAGCGCGAGGGGACCGATGTGACCATCGTGACGTTCTCACGCATGGTGCACATCAGCCTGCAGGCCGCCGAGGAACTGGCCAAAGAGGGCATCCAGGCCGAAGTGCTCGATATCCGCTCGATCCGCCCGATTGACCTCGACCTGATCCTCGATTCGGTGCGCAAGACCAACCGCGTCGTTGTCGCCGAGGAGGGCTGGAAGTATTTCGGTACGGGCCAGGGGCTGGCGGCGTTGATCTACGAGTACGCCTTCGACCACCTGGATGGGCCGATCCAGCATGTCACGGGCAAAGATGTGCCGATGCCCTATGCGAAGAATCTCGAGCGGGCCGCGCTGCCGACGCGCGCCGAGGTGATGGCCGCCGTGCGCGCCATCGTGCCGCAGCGTATGCTGGCCACACGTCAGGGGGGGTGACCCAGATGAAACAGGTGCTGATGCCCAAGCTGGGCGACACCATGGAAGAGGGCAAGATCCTTGCCTGGCGCAAGCAGGTGGGCGATACGGTCAAGAAGGGCGATGCCATCGCCGAGATCGAGACCGAGAAGGTCAATATCGAAGCGGAATCCTACGCTGAGGGGGTGCTGCGCCAGATTCTAGTGCCCGCGGGCGCTACCGTGGCGATCGGGACCCCGATCGCGCTGGTGGGCGACCCCAGCGAGCCGCTGGAGGGTGGTGGGCAGGCGGGCGCCGCGCCGCGCGCCGCCGCCGCAACTGGCGACGCCGCCGCCGCTGGGACGGTGGCCTCGGCCAGCGCAACCCAGGCCGCCGGCGCCAATGGGACCAACGGCCACGCCGCCGGGGCCACCGCGAGCGCCATTGCCACCGGCGAGCGCATCATCATCAGCCCAATTGCCCGGCGCATCGCCGGCGAGCATCATCTGGATATCACCCAGCTCCAGGGCACGGGACCCAATGGACGCATCATCCGTGAGGATGTCGAGGCCGCGCTGGCCGCCGCGGCGGCGGTGCCTACCACGGCGGCGGCGACCCCCGCGATCCCCGCGACACCCGAAGCCCAGCCGGTGGCCGCGGTCCAGCCCGACGCGGTGGTGACGGCGGTGCCACTGACGCAGATGCGCAAGACTATCGCCAAACGGCTGCAGCAGAGCATGCAGACGATCCCGCACTTCTATATGACGATGGCCATTGATGTCACGCGGTTGGGCGAACTGCGTCGCTCGCTCAACGAATACGCTGGCAGCCTGCCGCAGCCGGTGAAGATCACCATCAACGACCTGGTCCTGCGTGCGGTGGCGCTGGCCCTCAAGGCGCATCCCGAAGTCAACGTGTCGCTGGATGGCGACCGCATCCTGTTCAAGAGCCAGATCAACCTCGGCATGGCGGTGGCGCTCGACCGCGGACTGATCGTCCCCGTCATCACCGGCGCCGATCGGCGCACGGTGCTGGAGATCGCGCGTGAGGCGCGCCGGCTGGCCGAGGCGGCGCGCGCCAACACGCTCAAGCCGGAAGAGTTCCAGGGCGGCACGTTCACCATCAGCAACGCGGGCATGTATGGCGTCGAGAGTTTCACGGCGGTCATCAATCCGCCGGAGGTCGCGATTCTGGCGGTGGGCGCCGCGGTGCCCACGCCCGTCGTGGTGGAGGGCCAGGTGGCCGTGCGCGACGTGCTGAAAGTCACGCTTTCCTCCGACCATCGCGTGCTCGATGGCGCCGTCACGGCGCGCTTCCTGCAGGAGCTGAAGCGGCTGCTTGAGCAGCCGATGGGACTGTTGGTCTCATAAACGTGAGCGCGGGATAAGTTGTCCGTCTGCGCTCCTCCATGGGCGATGCTACCGTCGCAACTCGGCGTTCAGGAAAGCGACGGTTCGCTCCCATGCCAGGGCAGCGGCGGTGGCATCGTAGGCATCCGGGCGATCGGCCCCGAAGAACCAGTGCGTGGTCCCTGAATAGGTGTAGATGGTAGCTGGCCTGCCCGCTACCTGGAGCGCTCGCTCTATCTCCGCGACCGACTCCGCCGACACATA
>DASYGC010000200.1:0-2311 GCA_036000225.1 Ktedonobacterales bacterium
AAGACCCACGGAGATGTCTTGCTGCGCCCCATGAAGAGAGTTCCCCCTCGCTGATCTCCTGGTCTCGGCGATCTTCGCACTGCGTGCGAGTGTGCCGGCCCCAGGGAGCATGCTTTTTGGTCTGGTGAGAAGCGCCGAATCATGTCCGGCACGATGCGAACCGCCCACGACCCACAATGGAGGTCGCGTAGGAGCGGCGACAACAGGGTTGCCATTTCCATGACGACATCAGGTCTAGTATAGTGCAGCCTCCCCCGGCTGTCAAACGCGCCAGGCCCCTCGCGTGGCAGTCCCTGCCTGGGCTGGCAGGCTGCTGAGGTGCTCGGGTTCCACAGTCCACCAGCATCTCACCCAAGCATCACCCAGTGCGCCTCAAGCTCTCGCATGCCGCGCTTGCATGCCGCGCTTGCATGCCGCGCTTCAAGCTCGTGCGCTAGCGCTGCTGGTCCGGTTGAAGGTGGTGGGCTGACGCGTGCTATGCTGGAAGATGGCCGGTCGGGCATCGCTCAGTGACCTGTCACGACCACCCACTATCAGAGAGGAACTCACTCGTGCCGCTCGACCCCTACGGTCCCCGCAAAGCCACCGCCAAACCCGACCTCAAGGCCGCGCGCAAAGGATTGTGCGCCGGCTGCTCCACCCAGAAGACCGTTTATCCGACGAAGGTCTATCCCGAGGGGCGCCCCTGGGAGAGCGCGCTGTTGTGTAGCGATTGCCTCAAGCGCCTGCAGCAGGTGGTGCTCTGGCCGCTGCCCGCGACGCCAGCGTGATCGTCGCTCAGTGTCGCGCGAAGAGGTAGGGGCTCACGAAGAAATAGGCGCTCACCGACAGCCCGACGACGATCACGAAGCGGCGTATCAGCTTCGGGGCGATGCGGCGCGCCAGCGAGGCGCCACCGTAGCCACCCACGATCGCGCCCGCGGCCATCAGCAGCGCCTGCGGCCAGAGCACCGCGCCCGCGATGATGAAGGCGACGACGGCAACGCCGTTGATGCAGGCCGCCAGCAGCGCCTTCAGCGCGTTCATCGTGTGGATGTTCTCCATGCCCATCACCGCGAGCAGGGCCAGCATCAGGATGCTGATGCCCCCGCCGAAGAAGCCGCCGTATGACGCGATCACCAGTTGCAGCAGGATGATGCCGCCAGTCGCCAGCCAGCGGGGCACGTGCCGGGTGCCCATCCGCGCGCGTAGCCAGGTCGTGGCCGCGCCGCCAAACCAGAAGAGCAGCGTCGCCAGCAGCAGCAGGTACGGCACCAGCGCCAGGAATGTCGCCTGCGGCGTATGCAGCAGGAGCAGCGCGCCCAGCAGCCCACCGACCAGGCTCGTCGTCACCAGCAACAGCAGGGTCGGCAGTGGCGTGTCGAACTTGCCGCGATAGCCGCCGACGGCGGCCACCCCCCCCGGCCAGAGCGCGACGGTATTGGTAACGTTAGCCTGGATACCGGGCACTCCGGTGGAGAGCAGCATTGGGAACGTGATGAAGCTGCCCCCGCCGGCCACCGAGTTGAGCGTGCCGCCGAGCACCGCCGCGAGGAACAGCACGATGCCTTGTGTCAGAGTCATCGTGGACTCACCACGTTTCCCAGTGCGCCACCTTCTCCAGCGGCACGCGCGCGCCGGGCTTGAAGTCGGCGCCCAATGTGTGCGCCACGGGAACCAGCGCCACCTGCATCACGCGCTGGAACGGGATCCCCAGTAGTTCGGCCACCTCTTGCTCATGGTATAGGTGCACGGTGGTCCAGCAGGTGCCCAGCCCACGGGCGCGCGCCGCCAGCATAAAGCTCCACACTGCAGGCACGACCGAGCCCCAGACACCCGCCTGCGCGATCGCCGGCAGCCCATCGGTGCGCGGCCGCACACAGGGGATCAGCATCGCCGGCACCTCATGCATGTGGTCGGCCAGATATTGCGCCGAATCCAGCACCCGTGCCAGCGTGGCCGCCTGGTCGTCGGGCACCGCCTTGCTGGTTGCCGCGCCGCGGCTGGGCGCCATCTCCTCGGTATATTTGGCCCAGCCCTTCCGATAAAGTTCTCCCAGCGCCGCGCGCTTGTCCGCGTCGGTCACGACGACAAAATGCCAGCGCTGGCTGTTCGCCCCTGACGGCGCCTGCACCGCCAGTTCCAGACACTGGTTGATCAGCTCAGGTTCCACTGGGCGCGAAAAGTCCAGCCGCTTGCGCACCGAGCGTGTCGTCGTGAGCAATTCATCCGGCGTGAGGTTGAGTGATGCCATGGGTCCTCGCCTCTCTATGCTTAGGGGGAAGCGTGTACCGCCGCCGCAACGGGGTGTATGTGCGACTCATCGTACCAC
>DASYGC010000201.1:0-9094 GCA_036000225.1 Ktedonobacterales bacterium
CGGGCTTTCACCACTTCATGGAGATCCTGGACGGTGGCCGGGTAGCCATCGCCGCCATGTCGGTGGGGTTGGCGCAGGCCTGCCTGGATGAGTCGCTCAAGTACGCGCGCGAGCGCAAGCAATTCGGCCGGCCCATCGCGCGCTTCCAGGCGATCCAGTTCAAGCTGGCCGACATGGCGATGGAGGTGGAGCTGGCGCGGCTGATGTATTACAAAGCGGCCTGGCTCCACATGAACGGCCAACCCTATGCCCGCGAAGCCTCAATGGCCAAGCTCTACGCGTCAGAAACCGCCAAGCGCGCCGCGGATCAGGCCGTCCAGATCCACGGGGGCTATGGCTTCATGGATGAGTATCCGGTATCCCGGTATTATCGCAATGTGAAAGTCCACGAGATCGGTGAAGGGACCAGCGAAGTCCAGCGCCTCATCATTGCCAAGCATCTGGAGCACGCGTGAGCGCGCGGATCGCGCCGCGGATGCTCAGCACCGCGTGCGGTGCTGCCAGCACGCCGCCACCTGGTCTCCGCTGGCAGGCGCCAGGGTACCGGGTGGTGGGGAGCGCGGGCTGAGCGGGGAGACGAAACGGTGAGTCAGATGCACACACGAGTTGGCCTGGTCGTCGGTGGGGTGGGGACCGTGCTGCTCTTCATCGCGCAGTTGAAAACCGGCCTTGCCGCGCTGCCGCTGGTGGTGCTCGTCGGGTTGGTGGCGGGTCTGAGCGTGGCCAAGTGGCTACCGCGCGCGTGGTTCGGCCGCCAGTTCGAGGCAGGCGTGCGCGCCGGGACGCTGGCCTGTGGGATGGCCATCGTGGGGCTGCTAGTGTCGCTGATGCTGTATGGCCAGCATGCCGTCGCGCCACTGGCGAACACCTCGCGCCTGCTGGGGCTTGATCTCGGCCCAGCCGTGCGGCTGCTAGGCTTTGCCGGCTGGGCCGGCGCGGCGTTGCTGCTGGCGGTGGTCGCCTTTGCGATCGGAACGCCGCTGGCGGCGGTGGCCGCGCTGCTCGGCGGCTGGGATAAGAACCGCGAGGCGATTCTCGCGGTCGAGCGCGCGCGCGATGCCGCGCAGCGCAGCGCCCGGTACGCCGGTGTGGGGCACCCATCCGCCGCCCGCGTGACAACGTCCACGCTGAGTACGCCCGCATCGATACCCGCACCGGCACCGAGTGTGGCCGCCTTGAGTAGCCCCGCGCTGGGTGGGCGCGAGGACCTGGTCGGACTGATGGAATCGTTCTACGCCCTGCGCAGCCCGGTTTCGATGGTGCCACCCCCCGGACCGGGCGGTCCGGCCATGGCGCCTCAACTTGACTCCGCGGCCTTCTCACTGGCATCGCCATCGTGGATGACGGGCCAGGGAGCGGTGGTTCCCACTGCCGAACCGGAGCGAATTGACGCGGCTTCCCTGGTCGAGGACGACCCTGGCGCCACCTCCGCCGAGCTGCCGATTCCGCAGCCCGCGGAGATCTGGTCAACATTCGCGAGCTGGCGCGAGCCGGAGCTAGAGCCGGAGCCAGTGGGGCCAAGGGCACCCACCGACCAGTCTTTCGCGCCGGTAGAGCCACTGATGGAGCGACTGGATGAACCCGACGCCTTCGACCAGTCTGATCAATTCGACCAGTTCGCCGGAGATGAGGAGGACGCGCCGCCCGCGGCACTCCACCCGCGGGTGGACGGAGATAGCTGGCTGTGCTGACGCAAGCCTTCACGATACATGACACACCCAACCCGACATGTGGCCGCTGTGCAATCAGGCGCTAGCGACCGTTCCCAGGCAACTTGCCTTGCTGCCGCAACTGGTTGAGCAGTGTTCGCACATAGGCGTCGTCGGCACGCGCGGCCAGATCGCGAGCATGCGCGGCAGGAGCAATCTCCCGCAGAATCTGATCGACATCGGGCAGTGGATCGTGCCAGAACCAATTCACATTCACCCAGAAGCCGGATACCGAGCGCGACCGATAAACTCCCTGTCTATCGGGGACGATGCGCCGGTAGGCATAGCGGGCATCCAGTTGGTAGAAGTCCGCCTGTTGGTTATCAGGGTCCAGGATCCAGTATTCGGGAACTCTGCCCTGCCGGTACTCCTTGAACTTCTCTTTCCGATCGCGCTCGACGCTCTCTAGCACCGACACGACTTCGACGAGCAGGTCAGCGGGTCCCTCCACACGATTAGGTTTGCCGGGCGGCTGGAGCTGGTCAACGTGGTCGCGCGCGACAAAAAGGAGGTCAGGCTCTCGTCCTGAATGCGGCAAGTGGTGCTGGAATGGGGCCTGGAAGCATAGACCGAGATCGTGGAGCTCGACAAACCGGGCGAGAATCCGAAAGACAAAGGCCGCCAGCAATTGATGTCGTGCACTTGCGGACTGGTCATGATCACCGTCCCGTCCATCCATTCCGCCAGTGCATCTTCATCCGCCCAGGCTAAGAACGCTTCATAGGATATTGGACCCACCGGGCCATGCGTGGGGAGCGGTGCGGTCGGCTGGGTTGTGGACACGGATTTGCCATCCCTTTCCGCGGCGCGGGGATGCGCGCGCGCCGCTGTCTCACAGTATACCCCGCTCGCATGCGGTGGCGATTACCCCACGCGTTCGAGGAACGCCAGCGGAATCGCGTGGCGGGTGTCGCCCGCCACGCGCACCTGCGCACAACGCAGGCGCAGACCTGGTTCGACCAACTGCTGGCGCAGTTGGACCTGCAGCACCTCGCCGGTCGCGCCGCGCCATGCGCCAGCGACTACCCGCACCCGCGCACCGGGCTCGATCGTATCATCGGCCTCGACCGCGGGCGGCGTGTCCGCGGGCAGCGCGAGCAGCACCTCGGGACGAATGCCCCGCCGCGGGTTGGTTGTCCCATCCAGCAGGGCAATCGCGCCAGCACGCTGCGCCAGCGTGTGGTGAATGGCCGCGTCCATGGTCCAACGCCCCAACCCCTCCGTGCAGACGATGGTGAGTGGCGCGGCGGCCTCGAGAGTCAGGCCATCCAGCACCGCCGTCAGGTCGGTCTGTGCCAGCGCTTCCAGATCGCGCGCGGCGATGCTCGCTGCCACAATGCCCGCCGCACCCTCGGCGACCGCCCGTTGCACCAGCGCCGCGGAGACCTGTCCGGGATAAACCAGCACCTCACCGCGATTGATGGTCACGCTCTCCGGTGCTTCGCCTTCCGCCAGCGGATGGAGCGGGCCGGCGGCCGAGCCGCCCAGGCCCACCAGACCATAGATGGCGGTGGCCATCCCTTCGATCGTCAGCGCGCGCCCCGGCAACACCTGGGTGACTCGCCCGGCAAGCCCGGCCAGCAGCGGCACCAGTTTGCCATTGGCGCCCCGGCGCGTCGCGAGCAATTGCTCGGGCTGGACGGCCGCACCCACCGCGACACTGGCCACCGCACCGTCGGTCAGCGGCCGTTGCCGCTGGACGGGCGCCGCCGCGATCACCGGCCACCGCTGTTCCATCATGTGAACCTCGTTACCCCAGCGTCGGAGCACCGACGCGAGTTCATACGCATCAATAGGTGATGCCCAGGGCCTGGTGCCATTCGCGCAGTTTGGCCTGCCGCTTCTCCAGTTCGGCGGGCAGGGAGAGTGGGCGACCGCGCGCATCGATCACCAGGCCCACGAGTCCGCCTTCCAGCGCATCGCTGGCGCGGGCCTGCTGGCCGGGTCCCAGGCCGATATCCACCATGGGCGCCGGGAGCAACGAGAGCATGCCGCGCTCGCCAGGGCCCAGTGGCAGCCGGACCATGGTGCCTGGCATCACCTCGACGATACTCCGCCGCCCATCGGCATACTCCAGGCTGACGCGTACCGCCGCCTGGCCATACGAGGTCGCGCCCGAGGTCGAGACCACCGAGCCAAGGCGCGCGCTCACCGCATCGCCCTCGGCGACCTCGCCCGCCACCGTGGGATTGATGCCGGCCACACCGCCGAGCATGCTCGTAATCTGCGCCACATCGAGTACCAGCGATGTGATGCCGCGCGGCTGCAACGCGTCCAGCAGTATCAGCGCCGCCTGTTCCGGCTGTGCCACATGCGCGAACACGCCTCCCGTGCCCAGGATCACATCCACCGGACGCAGACCCTCCAACGCGCCATCGGGGGCGGTGGCGGCGCACAGAATCGCCTCGCGCGCCAGCGCATGCTCGATCTCCAGTTCTCGGGCGGAACTCGGAATCAGACCAGGCCGGATCATGCGCCCCAGGACATAGTCACGCAATTGGCCTTCGCTCACCGGCTCCAGCAGCCAGCGCAACACATTGGCCGCACCCACCCGCCGCACGATCGCCCCGGCCCCCGGACCTACCCCCAGTTCAGGCAGCACACAGGGCACGAAGCCCCCCTGCGCGGTTGCCCCCACGACGACCGTCGAGCTGGCGCCGACATCTACGCCAATCACGTTCATCTGGTAGCGCTGGCCGAGGTAGCGCATCACCCCAGTGAGCGAGGTGGCCACGCTGACCGGCGGCACCGTTGCCAGGGCGCGGGCGCTCTCGTAGCCTGGAATGGCGCGCAGCACCTTGTTCTCGTACAGATTGGCAATCGCCTGATTCAATTGTCCGAGCGAACCAGGCGCCAGACTATCGATGCCACGCACCGTCACCCGCCGGGCCAGCGCCTGCTGCAGATCGTCGGCGTCGTCACGTGAGCCCGTGAAGATGACGGGGATGGCCGGTGCGGCCGTGCGCTCGGGTAAATCGGCGTTGAGCGCATCGATGTAGGCGGCAATCGTGCGCGCCGTCTGGGTGAGATCAGCACGACCGTGCTGACCCGCCGCCGAGTTGCCGACCACCACCACGCCGTGCGGTTGCAGTGCTGAGATGCGCTCGACCTCCTGCGCCCACTCGCGCGAGGATCCCCAGCGCCGGGGTGGCGCCACATCGGGGAAGGGTTCCAGCGCGGCGAAGAGCCCCGAAGCGCCCTTGCGCACGAGGGCGGCCAGCGCCTGGTGGCCCGGCCCGGTGGTGAGCAGCCGCACCGGACCACCCGCGCTCATGACCAGCGAAACACCATCCACGCCATCCGGGTGATTGGCGGACGCCTTGATCATCTGCCCATCGTGACGTAACGGCCGGCCATGAATACGCTCGAGATCCGCGATGGCCGCGGCGATGCCGTGTGTCAGATCGGCATGTGGCGGCGCCTCGGTCGTGGGTACCTGGGTCGCGGCAAGCAGACGGAACTGTCCGTCTACCTGCGCGAGCAGGGCCGCTTTGGTGAAGGCCGAACCACAATCCACCACCAGCAGGGTGCGCACCGTCGACGAGGCTGGCGTGCCGGCCCGACTCCCCGGTGTGCTCATCGCAGTGCCCACTCCGCCGCCTCCATCTCGTCACACCCGATCAAATCCGCCGCACCGCGACGTGCCAGCCAGCACGGAGCCGCCCGTTCCAGCAGGTGGGCAGGTCGCCGCGACGCGCCTAGCCTCGCCGCCGCTAGCCGCGTCGGAAGAATCCCTTGCGTTTGCGCTTGGCGGGCGGCTCCGCGGGTGCCGCGTCCGCCGCTGAACCACCCGGCTGGCTCGGATCGCCATAGTCGTAGGCGTAGCCAAATTGACCCGCGTTGCCAGGCATCTCGCTGCCGAAGCGGTCAGTGTAATGCGCGGCGGCATCGCCGTCCGCTGGCAGCGCCCCGTCGTCGAACTCAGCCGCCCCGTCGTAGCCGCCGGCGGCCAGCAACGCATCATCCAGTGGTGAACCCACGTACGGATCGTCCATCGGTGAACCCGCGTACGGATCGGCGTTCAGCCCGCTACCGCCCTCGGGCGCAGCCCCGGCTGCGCTGCCACCGGCGCGCTCATCGGCCGCGCCGCCGCGCAGCCAATCAGGCAGCTCGTCTTCGGCGATCGGTGGGCGACCGGCGCGTGATCCCGGCCAGCTGCCGCTGGGTGACTGGCCTGCGGTGGACGGGCCACTCGGCGCGAGTGACCCGCGCGGATCGAGCCAGTCGGGCAGTGCGCCAGCCATGCCACCCCAGCCGGCCGCGCCGTTGGCACTGGGCGCCCCGCCAGGGCCGGGTGCCGCGGGCAAGCCGGCTCCCGGCGGAAGCTGCGAGGCCTCACCAAAGGTCCATCCAGTGGTGGAGTTGAAGACCGCCGCGGAGGCGGGGGCCCGACCTGCTGGCTCCCAGGCGTTCATCGCGCCTGGCTCGATCAGGTCGGCGGCGGAAAAGCCCCCATACACCGGTGCGGCTGGTGGCGGAGCATTGAACGCGTACTCGGCGGGCCCGCCGTTGGGTGCCGGGGCGGGACCACCGTAGCCCGAGTTCCCAGATGGGAACCCACTGGGCGCGGGCATCGGCGCGTAGGGCATGGCCGGCCCACCCGGCCCGGCCATGCCTGGCTGCGCACGGAGCCAGTCGGGCAGAGCGTTGGGGTCTACGAGCTGGCCAGCGGGCATGGGGCCGAGGCGCGGATCACCAGCGGGCTGCGGCGCCGCGCTCCAGGGCGAGGCCGGCTCGATCCGCGGCACATCGGCGGAGGCATACATCTGGTCCAGGAAACCCGGGAGTGGCTCGTCGGTCACTGGACCGGCCAGCCATTGCGAGACGGTCCCAGCGGCGGGCATCGCGTCGGCTGGCGGCTGACCCGCCTCCTGGCGCATCCACTCGGGGAGCGCGTTTTCATCCACCAGCGAGTTCGCGGCGAGTCCGCCGCCGCCAAGCGGACCAGCGGACGCCGGTCCTCCCGATGGCTGGCCATCGCCACCGAGCCAGGCCGGCAGCGACGAGGCATCGAGCAGCGACTGCCCCGACATGCCGTTGGCCATGCCCATGGGAGAGCCGGTCGCGACAGGCTGGCCAGTTCCCGCCATGCCAGGATAACCGGGATACGCGGGGGCCGGTGCGGGGCTGAACATGCCACCACCGCCATACGGAAGCACGGAGGGCGCGCCAGGTTGCCCCATGCCTGGGACGTGCGCATCGAGCGGCTGGCGGTCGGCCGCGGCGCGCAGCCATTCGGGCAGCGCGGCTTCATCGAAGAGCGCGGCGGCGTTGGCTCCCGGAGCGGGCGCCGATCCTGGCGCGTTCGGGTCGGACCCAGGCCACGCGGCGGCAGGCGATCCCCAGGCGTCAGGCGGGTTCGCCGCGGCGGAGGGGGCGGCATCGCGCACCCAATCGGGCAGCGCATCTTCGCTGATCAACTGACCGACCGAGAACATGCCCTCCGGCGGCATGGCGCTGGGCCGCGGTTGCGCTGGACCGGGGAACATCCCCTGGGCTTGCGGCTGGTTGTCCCAGTCTGGCGCGGGCGATCCCCCTGCTCCCTGGGAAGATTGGATGCCACGTAGCCAGTCGGGCATTCCCTGATCGCCAGTACCCCCAGCGGGCGCCCGCGACGCGAGCGGGTTGGGCAGGCCGCAGCGCGGGCAGGGGGTCATCCCTGGTTGGAGTGGCTGGCCGCAGCGGGCACAGGTGGTCACGGACTGCCTCACTTTCGAGCCAAGGCTGCGGCGCCCCCAGCAGCACTGGCCTCAAGCCAGGCGGAGAGGAGAGAAGAAGCGAGCGGGGCCAGGAGCACACCCACTCGGCCATCATTGGACAAGGCTCAGTGTATCATTGTCCGCCGTCGCTGACAACCGCGAATAGCCCAAAAGCCCAAACGCGCGGAGGGATCGGCCCAGGGGCCGCCCGCCCTGGCAGGCAATTTGTCGTCCGTCCGGGTTTGATACTTTGCTATACTGGAAAGAGCGATGAACGGTTGACCTGGGGGATATGCGATGCACGATAATCGCTGGCGGCGCTTCGGCGCGGCGGCGGTGCTCAGCGGTGGTCTGGGCGCCGTGGCGCGCTGGCGCCGCGCGCTGACGACCAGCGGCGCGCTGGGCGCGCTGCTGACGGGCACGAGCATCGCGGGCGCCGGTGGCTGGGACTGGGGCGGTGCGCTGGTGTTTTTCTTCGTCTCCTCTAGCGCGCTCTCGCGCGTGGCCTCGCGGCGCAAACTGGCCATCGCGGTTGACAAGTTCGACAAGGGCAGCCAGCGCGACCTCGGGCAGGCGCTGGCCAACGGCGGTGTGGCGAGCGTGCTGGCCCTGGCACGCGCCACGCCCTGGGGTCGGGCGCACGATGCCGCGCTGGAGGACGCCTTCGCCGGTGCGCTGGCGGCAGCCACCGCCGACACCTGGGCCACCGAGGTCGGCACGCTCAGCCCGTGGGCGCCGCGGCTGATTACGACGGGCCGGTGCGTGGCGGCCGGGACCTCGGGCGGCATCACCCCGCTGGGGCTGGTGGCGGCGGCTGCCGGCGCCGCCACGCTGGGGCTGGCGTTTGCGGTGCTCTCCCCCGGCCAGTCCCCTGACGCCGCGCTCATAACCAGTCACAAATTCCACGCGGAGAGGGGAGGCAGACCTCTCCCCCGACCCTTCTCCCGCGAGGAGAGGGGTGTCAGACGGCGGATCACCACGCGGGGACGGCGGCGCTTGCGGGCGGCGGCGCTTGGCGGCATGGCAGGCGCGCTGGCGGATAGTGTGCTGGGCGCGACGCTCCAGGCGATGTACCGCTGCCCATGCTGCGGCGTCGAGACGGAGCGGCGTCAACACCGCTGTGGCAGTTCGACGGTGCGGGTGCGCGGCATGCCCTGGGTGGATAACGATGTCGTCAATGCGGCCTGCACGCTGATCGGCGCGGCGGTTGGTGCGATTGCTGGGGCGCTGGCGGGGAGACGGTAATACAGATCATGGATGGAGAGCGAGGCCTCTGCGCTGCGCAAGATCGATGGTGACCTGCCGCGGATGGAAGACCTTGACGCCGCGATCAGATCAGTAGAGGGACGTACAGCATCAACCACATGACGACCAATGGCTATTCGGCGCTCTGGTTTCAACTCTTCATGCCGCTGCAAACCGAGGAATGGACCCAGAAGGAGGTGGCCTTTCTCGCGCGGCAATTGCCGCTGCCGCGCTACACGCGCGTACTGGATCTGTGCTGTGGCTACGGCCGGCACGCGCTGCCGCTGGCGGCGCTTGGCTACGCGGTCACCGGCCTGGACCGCGACGCGGGCGCCATCGCCGAGGCGCGGCGCCTTGCGACGGAGGCGAGCCAGGCGATCGACTTGGTGATCGCCGATATGCGCCAGGTGGGTGAGCTGCCCGGCGTGTTCGATGCGGTGA